>JAUYGP010000724.1 GCA_030690515.1 Giesbergeria sp. | reverse complement strand
AGCCTCATCGAGGGTTCGAATCCCTCCGTTTCCGCCAAGATAAAGCCTAAGTAGTTGATCTACTTAGGCTTTTTTCTTTGCGTTGCCATTCTCCAGCATGGCTGCTCATTGCTGTATCCGGGTTTGTGCTGGTTCGAGGAAAACCGTTGTTGTGCGGCAAGGTGTTTGCGTGATTTGCGCTGCATGGCTGATGCAATTGCGGTGCTCGGGCAGATAATCGGCGCACCAAGCTTTGGGGAGACTCTCCATGACGTCATTGACGACTGCAAGCCGTAGCGCATTTGGCACTGCCAACCCCCATGCGCTGGCCACGATTTTGGAAGCTGGCGAAACCCGCCGCATCATCTCGGCCACCGATATCTACGACATTTCCGGCGTGAAGCTGTGGGCGGGCAACCAGCCTGTGTCTGCTTCGTTGCAGCGCAGGTTGTTGGACCGCGAATTGCGCCAGCCGCTAGAGACAAGCCTGATTGCCGAGGACGGCGTGTCGGTGGCGGGCTTGGTGCAGGCCGTGCAGGATGTGCTGCAGAGTTCGTCGCCGCTGGTGCCTGTGTTGCAGCCCCATGCCCCGCGTTTGCTGGCCTTGGTAGGGGGGCTCACGCTGCACCCCGTGGCCCAGTTGTTGTTGACGGCGGCCCAAACGGCACGGCCTGCGCACTACGCGCACGCCGTGGCGGCCATGGCACTCAACGGGGCGTTGATGGCGGCGGATGGCGGGGACGACGCGGCTGTGCGTTTGGCCTTGATGAGCGGCTTGTTGCACGATGTGGGCGAGATGTACATCGATCCGCTGCATGGTGAGGCCGAAGCGGACCGCGATCTGGACGTTGCGAGCTACCAGCAATTGGTCGTGCACCCCCATGTGGGCTATTTGTTGGTGGCGCAGCTCACCAACTACCCGGCAGAGGTGGCGCGGGCGATTGCCGAACACCATGAGCGCCTGGACCAGTCCGGATATCCCAACGCCCTGGGGGGCGGGAAGATGTCTCCACAGGGGCATTTGCTGGCAGTGACCGAGGCCACGCTCAATGCGCTGCGCAGTCCGTATAGCCACCTGCTGCATGCGAGCGTTGCGTTGCGTGCGGTGCCTGGCGAGTTTGATTTGCATTGGGTGGGCAAGATCACCCAGGCGGCGGGCGCTCAGCCGCCGCAGTCTGCCGTGCTGCAGGCCAGCGAGATTGAGCAGCGCCTGGCCGCTTTGGGTGACGTGCTGGCGGGCGCAGAGCAGCGTGTGTTGGCACTGGCCCAAGTGGCCCAGCTGCCCGCCATGCAGACCGCGCTGGCCTTGGCGCAGTTCTTGTTGGGCCGCTTGCGCATGGGCTGGAACGAAAGTGGCCTGTGGAACCCTGCGGCCCTGCTCAGTGCAGATGCTGCCGAGGTGGAGGCGCTGGAGGATGAGCTGTACTTCCGTCTGCGTGGTGTGCAGCGTGCGACCTTGCTGCGCGCAGGCCAGTTGCCTGAGCCCGAGGCGGGGCAGCTGCTGGCGCTGTGTGATTCCCTGGCGATGGGGGCGTGATGCGGGCCTTGGTATGAGCAGCGGACACAGTGCAGGCGCAGAAACCCCGCCCCGTTGGTTACAACGTAGCTACACGGGCAATCTGAGGCGGAAATTAAAAAGCCCCGTGCTATCGTTTGTGTAGCTACGGGGCCAGTGCCAATGAGGCTTGTAAGTGGTGGGTCCTGAGTGGCTCGAACACTCGACCTACGGATTAAGAGTCCGCTGCTCTACCAACTGAGCTAAGAACCCACTTTTAAAACCATTTCTGCGTTGCAGCAGAGAGTTGAATTATGCCCTATTTTTTTAGGGCTCTGCAAGCACTGCGGCCATTTTTTGTCGTGGGCCGCTCATTGCATGGCGTTGCGGCTGGCCAGCTCTACGAACAGGCCGCTGTGGTCGAGCTCACCCAGGCCGTGTTGCACGCCTTCGGCGTACAGGGTCTCGAACAGGGTGGTGATGGGGGCGTCGAAGCCGATTTCCTGGGCTGTTGCGAGCGCATTGCGCATGTCTTTGAGCTGTACGCCCATGCGCCCGCGGGGGGCAAAGTCGCGCTCGACCATCCGCTGGCCATGCAGTTGCAGGATGCGACTGTCGGCGAAGCCGCCGCTGATGGCTTCGCGCACTTTGGCCATGTCGGCGCCGCCTTTGGCGGCCAGCAACAATGCCTCTGCCACAGCGCCAATGGTGATGCCGACAATCATCTGGTTGGCCAGTTTGGCGAGCTGGCCCGCGCCGTGGGGGCCGACGTGCGTTGCGCGCCCCAGCACCGAGAAAACGCCTTGTGCACGCTGAAAGTCTGCGGCCTTGCCGCCCACCATGATGGCCAGGGTGCCGGCCTGCGCTCCCACGGTGCCGCCCGAGACAGGAGCGTCCAGGTGCGCTACGCCTCTTTCGCCCAGGCGCGCGGCATGGTCGCGGGCCTCGCGCGGTTGGATGGAGGCCATATCGATGAACAGGCTGCCCTTGCGCAGAGCGGCGGCGGCACCCTGCTGGAACAGTACATCGCCCACCACCGTGCCGTTTTCCAGCAGGCTGATGGTGATGTCGGCCTGGCGAACGGCGCTGGCAGGCTGGTCGTGCACCATGGCGCCGTGCGCAGCCAGCGGTTCTGCCTTGGCGCGCGTGCGGTTCCATACGTGAACCTCGTGGCCGGCCTCGCACAGGCGCTGGGCCACGGGCAGGCCCATCATGCCAATGCCCAGGAGGGCGATGCTTGTTTGCGACGGTGGGTGCATGGCGTGTTCCGAAAAACGGTGTGAAGCCCCCATCATCACGCCGCTGGCGGGCTGCTGGCTGTCAGCTGGCTTGCAGCAGTCGCACCTATAAGTTCAAGGTGTTTTGCGCTGCAGCGTGCTACATCAGCAGATGTTCGCCCGCGTTATCGCCGCCGAGGATCACGTAGTTGACCTTGCGGATGTCCATCAGCTTCTTGCCGCCCGAATAGCTGATGGAGCTTTGCACGTCCTGCTCCATCTCGATCAGCGTGTTGGCCAGCGGCCCTTTGATCGGTTCGAGGATGCGCTTGCCTTCCACGTGCTTGTATTCGCCTTTGTTGAAGTCGCTGGCCGAGCCGTAATACTCTTTGTAGAGCGCACCATCGACTTCCACGGTCTTGCCGGGCGATTCTTCGTGGCCCGCGAAGAGCGAACCGATCATTACCATGCTGGCACCAAAACGGATGCTTTTGGCGATGTCGCCGTGGCTGCGGATGCCGCCATCAGCAATGATGGGCTTGGTGGCCACGCGGGCGCACCACTTGAGCGCACTCAGTTGCCAGCCGCCCGTGCCAAAACCTGTCTTGAGCTTGGTGATGCAGACCTTGCCCGGGCCCACGCCTACCTTGGTGGCGTCGGCGCCCCAGTTTTCCAGGTCGATGATGGCCTCGGGCGTGGCCACATTGCCGGCAATCACGAAGCTGGCGGGCAGGTGCTGCTTCAGGTAGGCAATCATGTTCTTCACCCCGTCGGCATGACCGTGGGCGATGTCGATGGTGATGTATTCGGGCGACAGGCCCGCTGCCACCAGTTGGTCCACCGTGTCGTAGTCGGGTTTTTTCACGCCCAACGAAATGGAGGCATAGCAGCCACGGGCGTGCATATCCTTGACGAACTGGAGGTTGTCCAAGTCAAAGCGGTGCATGACGTAGAAATAGTTGTTCTGCGCCATCCAGATGCAGATTTTTTCATCCACCACGGTTTTCATATTGGCGGGCACCACCGGCAGGCGAAAGCGGCGCGCGCCCAGCTCCACGCTGGCGTCGCACTCCGAGCGGCTTTCGACGCGGCACTTGCGCGGCAGCAGCAGGATGTTGTCGTAGTCGAAGATTTCCATGAGATTCCAAGCTCCATCAAAGGACGCCGCAAAACAATTTTTGCGGCGGTGAGCGCTTGGCCTGGAGACCGGTTATGTGGACAAGGCCGTCAGAGGACATGCCGAACCCTGCTGGCGCAGGCACAAAAAAACCGGGCTGCAAGAAACTTGGGCCCGGTGATTGATTCTACCCGCCTGAAGGGCGGGCGGTATAACGCCGACGCTATCCCCCGCATACAGACTGGGCGGCTGCTACCACGCGGCCCTGGGCATCCTGCACCCAGCCAACGGTGCGCAGGCGCTCGGGCTGCGCACCCTCGGGAAACGACATGGGGCGCAGCTCAGCCCACCTGTCTAACTTTGATTTTGATAGCTTGCTGCGCTTGTCCCACGTGCCCTGGAGCGTGTTTCGAACGATATTCCGGGCGACGGGTGAGCCTTCGGTACCTGCGGGCAGGCTTTCGACCAGCAGCAGGTGAAAGCTCCATGTGGCGCCGGGCTGGCGCGCGCTGAACTCCGCTGTAGCGCCCATGTAATCGTTGACGGCGGGGCCTTGCCCCACGCGCAGGTGCAGCCCGTGCACCGGCTCGACGGGGGCCGTGTGCACATCGGTTGCAGCGGGAATAGCCCGGCCCAGTGCTTGCAGGCGCAGCAGGGCGTCGCGTGTTGCTGCGGGCGCCAGCGGGGCGTCGTCGCCCAGCGTGCCGGGAACAATCCAGTCGAGCACCAGGGCGTCGGGGCCGGGGGCGGGCGTGGTGTTGTCTTGCCAGCAGCTAGCGCAGTCGGCGCTGGTAAAGCGCTCGAACAGCGCCACAGGCTGGGCTGGGCCTGCGTTGGCGCAGAGGGGCTGCGCGGCCAGGGGCAGGCTGTGCAGTGCCAATAAGGCAGTCAGGGTGAGGGCTGTGTCTTTCATGGCCTGGCGCTTTCTACAATCGGGCCATGTTCCCACAAGACCCGATTTCTGGTGCGCCTTCGGCCGCATCTCCCCTCTTGGCCCATCTGAATCCCGAGCAGCTGGCTGCGGTGACGCTGCCTGCGGGCCATGCGCTCATTCTGGCGGGCGCGGGCTCGGGCAAAACCCGCGTGCTCACCACCCGCATCGCCTGGCTGCTGAACAACGGCCTGGCCACGCCGGGTGGCATCCTGGCCGTGACCTTTACCAACAAGGCTGCCAAGGAAATGGTGGCGCGCCTCTCGACCATGCTGCCCGTCAGCGTGCGCGGCATGTGGATAGGCACCTTCCACGGCCTGTGCAACCGCCTGCTGCGCGCGCACCACCAGGCCGCCGGGTTGCCGCAGACGTTCCAGATTCTGGACACGCAAGACCAGCTCTCGGCCGTCAAGCGTCTGTGCAAGCAGTTCAACATGGACGATGAGCGCTTTCCGCCTAAGCAGCTGCAGTACTTTATTGCGGGCTGCAAGGAAGAGGGCATGCGCCCCGGCGACGTGCCGGTGGCCGCGCACGACGTGGATGGACGCAAGAAGGTCGAGTTCTACCAGCTCTACGAAGAGCAATGCCAGCGCGAAGGCGTGGTCGATTTTGGCGAGCTGATGCTGCGCAGTTACGAGCTGCTGCGTGACAACGACCCCATTCGCGTGCACTACCAGCGGCGCTTTGCACACATCCTGGTGGACGAATTTCAGGATACCAACAAGCTGCAATACGCCTGGCTCAAGCAACTGGCCGGCGATGAGGTCAATGGCCGCTTTGAGGCGCGCGGCAGCGTGATTGCCGTGGGCGACGATGACCAGAGCATCTATGCCTTTCGCGGTGCGCGCGTGGGCAACATGGCAGATTTTGTGCGCGAATTTGATGTGCAGCGGCAAATCAAACTGGAGCAAAACTAC
>JAUYGP010000723.1 GCA_030690515.1 Giesbergeria sp. | reverse complement strand
GCTGCCGCCATGCGCTACACCGAGGCGCGCCTGTCGCGCATTACCAGCCTGCTGCTCGACGAAATCGACGAAGGCACGGTCGATTTCATGCCCAACTACGACGGCAGTACCGAAGAGCCGCGTCAGCTGCCCGCGCGCCTGCCGTTTGCGCTGCTCAATGGCGCCAGCGGCATTGCCGTGGGCCTGGCCACCGAAATCCCCAGCCACAACCTGCGCGAGATTGCCGATGCCTGCGTGGCGCTCATCAAGACGCCCGCGCTCAGCCAGGACGAGTTGCTGGCGCTGGTGCCCGGCCCGGACTACCCCGGTGGCGGCCAGATCATCAGCAGTGCGGGCGACATCGCCGACGCCTACCGCACCGGCCGTGGCAGCCTCAAGGTGCGCGCGCGCTGGAAGATTGAAGAGTTGGCGCGTGGCCAGTGGCAACTGGTGGTCAATGAGCTGCCGCCGGGTGTCAGTACCCAGCGCGTGCTCGAAGAAATTGAAGAGATCACCAACCCCAAGATCAAGACCGGCAAGAAGGCGCTGAGCCAGGACCAAACCCTGCTCAAGGCCAGCATCCTGGCGGTGCTGGACGTGGTACGCGACGAATCGAGCAAGGACGCGGCTGTGCGCCTTGTCTTTGAGCCCAAGACGGGCAAGACGCCACAGCAGGAGCTGATTACGGCGCTGCTGGCCCATACCAGCCTGGAGACCTCGTCGCCCATCAACCTGACCATGGTCGGGCTCGATGGCCGACCGGTGCAAAAGTCCCTGCGGCAGATGCTGCAAGAGTGGATTGCCTTTCGCCAGACCACCATCACGCGGCGCTCGCAGCACCGCTTGAACAAGGTGCTGGACCGCATTCACATTCTCGAAGGGCGGCAGATCGTGCTGCTCAATATCGATGAGGTGATTGCCATCATCCGCCAGGCGGACGACCCCAAGGCCGCACTGATTGCACGGTTCAACCTGAGCGACCGGCAGGCCGAGGACATCCTTGAAATCCGCCTGCGCCAGCTCGCGCGGCTCGAAGCCATCAAGATCGAGCAAGAGCTGAAAGAACTGCGCGAGAGCCAGGGCAAGCTCGAAGACATTCTGAACAACCCCGGCACGCTGCGCCGCACCATGATCCGCGAGATCGAGGCAGATGCCAAAACCTTTGCCGACCCGCGCCGTACGCTGATTCAGGCCGAGAAAAAAGCCGTTGCCGAGGTCAAGGTGGTGGACGAGCCCGTTACCGTGGTGGTATCGCAAAAGGGCTGGGTGCGTGCGCGCAACGGCCACGGCCATGAGGCGGCCAGCTTCGCCTTCAAGGCGGGCGATGGGCTGTACAGCACCTTTGAATGCCGCACGGTCGATACCTTGCTGGCCTTTGGCAGCAATGGCCGCGTGTACTCTGTGGCGGTGGCGCTGCTGCCGGGCGCGCGGGGTGACGGCCAGCCCGTCACCACCCTGATCGAGTTGGAAGCAGGCACCCAGGTGCTGCATTACTTTGCCGGCCCGGCTGGCGCCACGCTGCTGTTGGCGGGGTCGGGCGGCTACGGCTTTCTGGCGGCGGTGGAGAACATGGTTTCGCGCCAGAAGGGCGGTAAGGCCTTCGTCACGCTGGGTGAGGGCGAAATGCTGTGTGTGCCGTCGCACGCTGCGGGGTCGAGCGGCGCTCAACCGCTGCTACCGGCCACCCATGTGGCCTGCGCCTCCACGGGCGGGCGCATCCTCACGTTCGAGATCAGCGAGCTCAAGACCATGACCAACGGTGGCCGGGGCCTGATGCTGATCGACCTGGAGGCCAAGGACACTCTTGCCGGTGCTGCTGCCTATACCCGCAGCATCCGGCTCGATGGCATCGGCCGGGGCGGCAAGCTGCGCGACGAAACGCTGGAGATTCGCTCGCTCAACAACGCCCGCGCCGCACGGGGGCGCAAGGGCAAGGCGGCGGATCTGGGGTTCAAGCCGACCAGCGTGACGCGGGTGGAGTAGCGTTCAGACAACGCAGCGGAGTGCGTGCTCCTTAGTTGGTCTGTTGGTTTTGTGAGAAATCAAAAAAAAGCGCAATATTGCTGCAGTCAGCACACATGGTTTCAACGTACGAAGGGAGCGTCCGATGTTTCGGCAATTGAAGATGGGCCACAAGCTGTGGCTGGCTGTGACAGCCATCGTGGTGTTGTTGGTGGCTGTTGTGGGATTTTCGGGTTACCGGTCGGCCTCGACGCGATTGCAGAGTGAGGCCGTGATCCAGAAGGTGAGCCAGCGGCTCGATGCCGTGGTGCAATGGGAAGGCCTGACGGAGACCAATGCGGTGCGCACCCTGGCACTGGTGCTCAGCGATGAGCCGGAGGTGCAGACCGAGTTCAAGGACGCCATCGCCGCTACTTCGACGAAGATCAGCGAGGTGCAGAAATCCCTGGAAGCGATGCCGCTGTCGGATCGGGAAAAAGCGCAGATGGACAAAATTGCTGTCGCTCGTAAACACATGGCTGTGCAGCGCGACCAGGCGCGCAAACTCAAGGCCGAGGGCCAGGGTGAGCAGGCGGTGGCCTTTGTCCGCCAGTCGTACAGCCCGGCATCGGTAGCCTATCTGCAAACCCTGCATGACTTCGTCCAGCTGGAGAAGCAGATCATGCTGGAAACACGTGAACAATTGGGCCGAGACGGTATGACGACGGTCAAAATGGCTGGGGGGGCAGTGGGCGCCTTGCTGCTGGCCATCATCGTCGGTGCGTACTACCTGATCCGCAGCATTGTGCTGCCGCTGCAGCAGGCCACTGCCCTGGCGGGTTGCATTGCCGAGGGCGACCTGAGCCAGCGCGAAACTATCACGCGGGCCGATGAATTCGGCGAACTGCTGCACTCGCTTTACGCCATGAGCGACTCTCTCGGGCGCATGGTGTACCAGGTGCGCCAAAGCACCGACAGCATTGCCACGGCCAGCGCCGAGATTGCAGCGGGCAACCACGACCTGTCGGCGCGCACCGAGCAAACATCGAGCAATCTGCAGGAAACCGCTGCCGCCATGGAGCAGTTCACCAGCACCATCCAGCAAAGCGCCAGCAGCGCGCAGCAGGCCAGCAGCCTGGCGGCGGGCGCCAGCGGGGTGGCGCGGCGCGGTGGCGAGGTGGTGACGCAGGTCGTCTCGACCATGGAGGCCATCCAGCACAGCAGCCAGAAGATCGCCGACATCATTGGCGTGATCGACGGTATCGCCTTCCAGACCAACATCCTGGCGCTGAACGCCGCCGTCGAAGCCGCTCGTGCCGGAGAGCAGGGCCGGGGTTTTGCCGTGGTGGCCAGCGAGGTGCGCAGCCTGGCCGGGCGCAGCGCCGAAGCGGCCAAGGAGATCAAGCAGCTGATCGGCACGTCGGTCGAGAAGGTGGAAGCCGGTTCGCGCTTGGTGCAAGACGCGGGCACCACCATGCAGGACATTGTGCAGTCGGTGCAGCGCGTCAACGACATGATTGGCGAGATCACAGCGGCCTCCACCGAGCAAAGCGCGGGTGTGTCCCAGGTGAACCAGGCCGTGGGCAACCTCGATCAGATGACACAGCAAAATGCCGCGCTGGTGGAAGAGAGTGCGGCCGCCGCCCAAAGCCTGCGTGAGCAGGCCGAACAGTTGGCCCAGGTGGTCTCCATGTTCAAGGTCAACGCCTCGGGCATGCCGCCTGCGCGGCGCAGTGCGCCAGTGCCCGCACCAGCCCCGGCACGCGCTGTGCCAGCGCCTGCCAAGCCATCGACACTGCGCACACCGGCCGC
>JAUYGP010000715.1 GCA_030690515.1 Giesbergeria sp. | reverse complement strand
GGTCGAGCGGTCCGGGCCCGAATCCCTGATCCGCCGCCATTGCAGCCTCCATGACCCGACCGGTACCGTTCCGCCGGGGTTATCCGACTATGAGTTCCAAGAAACTTTACATCCGCACCTTCGGCTGCCAGATGAACGAGTACGACTCGGACAAGATGGCCGATGTGATGCATGCCGCCGAGGGCTACGAGCCCACGCAAAACGTCGAAGAAGCCGACCTGATCTTGTTCAACACCTGCTCGGTGCGCGAGAAGGCGCAGGAGAAGGTGTTTTCCGACCTGGGTCGCGTCAAGCACCTCAAGGAGCGCGGCGTGAAGATCGGCGTGGGTGGCTGCGTGGCCAGCCAGGAGGGTGCCGAGATCATCAAGCGCGCGCCCTACGTGGACATCGTTTTTGGCCCGCAGACTCTGCACCGCCTGCCCGAATTGCTGAACGCCCGCGAGCAACTGGGCCGCCCGCAAGTGGACATCAGCTTCCCCGAGATCGAAAAGTTCGACCACCTGCCCCCGGCACGCGTCGACGGCGCCAGCGCCTTCGTCTCCATCATGGAAGGCTGCAGCAAGTATTGCAGTTACTGCGTGGTGCCCTACACACGCGGCGAAGAGATGAGCCGCCCGTTCGACGACGTGCTGGTGGAAGTAGCAGGCCTGGCCGACCAGGGCGTGAAGGAAATCACCCTGCTGGGCCAGAACGTGAACGCCTACCGTGGTGCCATGGGCGATACCAGCGAGGTGGCCGACCTGGCCCTGCTGCTCGAATACGTGGCCGACATCCCGGGCATTGAGCGCCTGCGCTTTACCACCAGCCACCCCAACGAGTTCACGCCGCGGCTGATCGAGGCCTATGCGCGCATCCCCAAGCTGGCCAACCACCTGCATTTGCCGGTGCAGCATGGCTCGGACCGTATTCTTATGGCCATGAAGCGCGGCTACACAGCCATGGAATACAAAAGCACGGTAAAGAAACTGCGCGCCATCCGCCCGGACCTTGCAATGAGCAGCGACTTCATCGTGGGCTTTCCCGGCGAGACCGAGGAAGACTTCGCCAAGATGATGAAGCTCATCGACGATATCCACTTCGACAACTCGTTCAGCTTCATCTTCAGCCCACGCCCCGGCACGCCCGCCGCCAACCTGCACGACGACACACCGCACGAGGTCAAGCTGCGCCGCCTGCACGCGCTGCAGGCCGTCATCAACGGCAACATCAAGCAGATCAGCGAGAGTCTGCTGGGCAAGGTGCAGCGCATCCTGGTCGAAGGCGCTTCCAAGCGCGATGGCAACGAGCTCATGGGCCGCACCGAGTGCAACCGCGTGGTCAACTTCGCGGGGGACCACCGCCTGGTGGGCCATATGGCCGACGTCACCATCACTGAAGCCAAGACCTACACGCTGCGCGGCGAGGTGCTGCTTCGTGAAACTGCGGGGTGATATATCAAAAATGAGAGCTGCTTGCGCTTGCTGCACAAGGTTTTCAGATATTTTTCTAGTGGAAAGTATTTGCCATAAAGCGCTAGCAGCTCCTGATTTGGGAGCATTTCTCCTATAAAAAAACCGGCATTCTGCCGGTTTTTTGCTTTGTTTTTGATAGCTTTCGGCGCTTATTGCATCAGCGCTACAGCCCAAAAATATCAAAACTCAGAAAGGCATGCCCGGCATACCGCCGCCACCCCCCATGCCCTTCATGCCGCCCATCTTCTTCATCATCTTCATGAGGCCGCCGCCCTTCATCTTTTTCATCATGCCCTGCATCTGCTCAAACTCCTTGAGCAGGCGGTTGACTTCCTGCACCTGCACGCCCGCGCCTCCAGCGATGCGCTTCTTGCGCGTGGCCTTGATGAGTTCGGGCCTGCGGCGCTCCTGGGGCGTCATGCTCTGGATGATGCCTTCCTTGCGCTTGATGTCTTTCTCGGCCTTGTCCATATCGACCTGACCGGCCTTGGCCGTGAGTTGGGAAGGTAGCTTGTCCATGAGGCTGGCGAGCCCGCCCATCTGCTTCATCTGCTGCAACTGGCCCAGAAAATCGCTCAGGTCAAAGCCGTCGCCGCTCTTGACCTTGGCCGCGAGCTTTTGCGCAGCCTCCATGTCCACACCGGCCGACACCTGCTCGACCAGCGCAACGATGTCGCCCATGCCCAGAATGCGCCCGGCATGGCGCTCAGCGTCAAACACTTCGAGGCCGTCGAGCTTCTCAGACACGCCGGCGAACTTGATGGGCGCACCGGTGATCTGGCGCACGGACAGCGCCGCACCGCCACGCGAATCGCCGTCGAGTTTCGTCAAAACGATACCGGTCAGCGGCAGTGCTTCCTTGAAGGCGCGCGCGGTGTTGATGGCGTCCTGGCCCTGCATGGCATCGACCACAAACAGCGTTTCCACCGGGTTCAGCACGGCGTGCAGCTCCTTGATTTCCTGCATCAGCGCCTCGTCGATGGCCAGGCGACCGGCGGTGTCGACCAGCAGCACATCAAAGTAGTGCTTCTTGGCGTAGTCCAGCGCGGCCAGGGCGATATCACGCGGCTTCTGGTCGGGCGTGCTCGGAAACCACTCTGCACCGGCCTGCGCCGTGCCGGTCTTGAGCTGCTCGATGGCGGCTGCACGGAAGGTGTCGCCGGCGGCAAGGGTCACCTTCAGTCCGCCGGAGCTCAATTTGGCGGCGAGCTTGCCGATGGTGGTGGTCTTGCCGGTGCCGTTGACGCCGACAACCAGTATGACATGCGGCTTGTGGCTCAGATCAAGTTCCAACGGACGGGCCACCGGTGCCAGCACCCTGGTGATTTCATCGGCCATCACCTTCTGCACCTCGGCCGGTGAAATGTCCTTGCCGTAGCGGCTGGCGGACAGCGCCT
>JAUYGP010000704.1 GCA_030690515.1 Giesbergeria sp. | reverse complement strand
TCCAGTACGGCAAACAACAGAAACAAGGCCACGGCCACCAGCAAGGCCCAGCGCATGCGCAGCAGAAAAACACCCTGGTGGTAGCGCCTGAAATCCCGTTCCAGCGGCCCGTCCTCAAAACCCAGGCGCAAGGCTGGCAGGCCCTCCGATGGTGCCAACAGGGGAGCACTGTGCAGTTTCACTGTTTTCGCAGACTGGTTCACGAAGCTCTCCTGTGGACAACTGCCTTGGCGCCTGTCAATGCGGCTTTGTCTGACATCTGCAGCCGCAGGTTCTTGCTGTAATCGCTCCACCATGCCCTACAGACTTGCACCTCCCCAGCACGCCCCTGTGCCGCTGCGCGCTGTTGTGGCTTTTGCCTGCGTCATTTTCCTGGCCCTGGCGGCATCGGCGGCCTTGCTGCTGCCCGATGTCGCCGTGGAATCGGTCGATTCCATGGCCGACTCGGCCCAGGGGCTGGAGCTGGTTCTGGAAAAAGCGGTCGGCGATTGATGCGGCCTTGCAGCCAGGCAAGCCACCGGCACAGCCTGAATACGCGACAGTATCAATCACCGCCCTGCTCCACCACGGCGATACGGCGACGCAATTGGGCCCCAAGCTGGGTGTTGCCCGCCTGTTCTGCCCCTTGGGCCTGCAACAGCAGCCAGGCCAGCAAGGGGCGCCGCCACCCTTGGGTGGACGCCGTTTCTGTAGCCAGTTCCATGGTTTGCGGGCTCGCACGGCCGGTGCGCAGCAAAACACCCGCGGCCACCAGGCGCGACCAGGGGTCGGCAATGGCTGCCAGAGCCGTTGCGGCGTTGGCATCGGTGGCCAGGGCCACAGCCTGTTGGCTTTGGGGCAGCAGGGCGGCAGCCTGCGGGGCAAGCGTTCCCGCCAAATAGTCGGCATAGGCGGTTTGCGCTGCGCTGGCGTCGGGGCGCAAGGTGTCAAAAGCGCTGCAGGGTGTCAATTCAAGGCTGGCGACCTGGGCAGCGCATTCCAGCAAGTGCACCTGCGCAAGCAGGGCCGGTTGCCCGGTGCGGGCAGTCTCCTGGCGTGCGCGGGCAAATTCCAGGGTGGCGACGCGGGTTTCACCAGACAGATAGGCCTGCACGGCCTTTTGCGCTGCGCCATGCGCATTCATCTGCCAATCGGGCGCGGGGGGCTGGCTGGAGCATGCGGCGAGGGCCAACGCCAGGCACAGGCTCCACAACCGGGTGGTCTGCGGCGTGGGTGTTGTCATGGCAGTTTCAACTCCGTGTCGCGGGCAAAGGGCCACTTGCGGTTGATGTCGTTGACCAAGCCCTCGATCTTGCGCAGGTTGGACTCGACCTCGGCGCGCAGCGCGCCCAGGTCGGCGGTGCCTTCGCGCACGTTGGCGCCCACCGCCTGTGCTTCGGCCAGCACGGCATCGACCTTTTTCAGGCTGGCACGGGTATCGGCCAGCAATCCACCCAGTTGTGCCACGGTGGCCTGCACCTCGGGCAAGACCCCGCCGGGGCCAAAAACCTGCTGGTCGGCCTTGGCGGCCATGCCGTCCATGCGTGCCAGCAGTGCGTTGGTGCGGTCCAGCGTGGCCACGATCTTGCGGGCATCCTGCTCGTTGCCCATGAGCACCTGGAGTGCGCCGCCCGGGCCCTTGAGCCGCTCGGTCAGGTCTTTCACGTTGGCCATGCTGGCACCCAGGGCAGAATCCTCGGCGGTCAGGGCGTTCAGGTTGGTCAGCAGGGTACGGGCGTCGGACATGAGTTGCGGGATTTCACCTGTGGCATCGCCCTTGAGCACGGCGCGTTCGGCGCCATCGGGCAAGGGGTCGTCCTGCAGCATGCCGCTGTAGGCGCGGATGTTGGTGCCCCCCACCACACCGCGCACCAGCGTGAATATGCTGGAGACGCGCAGCCAGTGGGCATCCTTGCGCGGTACATCGATCACGATGCGGGCATGGCCTTCATCGGCCAGCTCGATGCGGCGCACCCGTCCGATGGGGAAGCCCGAAAACGTCATGTCCATGCCAACCACCACGCCCTCGGAATCGTCGGCGGTGAGCACCAGCGTCTGCGTGGGCTCGAAGGCGCCGCGTGCGTACAGCAGGTACAGGGCCGACCCCACGATCAGGGCCAGCGTGAACAGCATCAGTGCCACGGCCTTGAGCTCCAGGTGCGCCACCGGGCGCAGGCCATCCTCGGCGATGGGCGCGGGGGGGGGTGTTGCGGGGTCTTGCATGGGTGCAGCTGTCCTCGGTATCAATAGTAGTTGCCAACGAGCGATGCCACCTCGATCAGCAGCAACACGGCAAACATGCGGGCCAGTCCTCCCAACTCGGTGTCTTGTTGGGCGCCCTCGCCTGCGTCGTACATGCCGGCAGTCATGGGGATCAAGGCCACGGCCAGGCTCGACAGCAGGGTTTTGATCGCAAACACCAGGGTGACCGCAGGCGAGAACACATGGCCGAACATGCGGGTGTAGCTGGGCAGGCCGGCCAGGTTGAAGCCGTACACGCCCAGGTAGGCCATCACCAATGCGACCACACACGACAGCGCCGCCAGTGTGATGCAGGCGAACACCCCGGCCACCACCCGCGGCAGCAACTCCATGCGCACCGGGTCGACGCCCCTGCGCCGCAAGGCGTCGAGGCGTCCCGACTGGCGCAGTTGCGCCAGGCGCGCCCCGTTGGGAATGGTGCAACGCATGGCCACAAACAGCGCTGCAGTGAGCGGAATCAACTCCAGCACCAGCACGCGGATGACCATTTCCAGCGCATAGGCGGTCAGCCCATAGCTCAGGGCGGTGACCACCACGATGCGCGTGAGCACCAGGCCCAGCAAGGCCGCCAGCACGGTGAAGCCGGGCAGGATGGGTGCGGTATCCCGGTAGATGTGACCGGCCAGCGTGCGCCGCGCGCCCGGGCCATAGCTCGACGGCGTGAGCACCAGCACCAGCACCACGGCCCCCAGGTACATGATGCGGCCCCAGGCCAGTGCCCAGCGGCGCAGGGCGTGCCAGAGGCGCTCGTGCAGGGTCAGGGCGGGCCAGTGGGAGATCATGCGTGCATGATAGCGTCTTGCTTGGATGTCTGTGGTCAAAATGCCATCAACCGCAGTGTTTACATGCGGTTTCAGCTATTCAAAACATAGCACCAAGAGGAATCAGACATGGCGCTTGGGCGGCGCCACGTTCGGTGCTGCGGGCAGGGACTGGGCGTCGGCCTGCGCGTGTAGCGCTTCGATAATGCCGCAATGCGCGCCCGTGCCATCGCAGCGGTTGCGCAGTGCCAGCAGGTCCTGCTCCAGGGCTTGCAGTTCGTGCAGACGGATGCGTACATGGTCCAGGTGGCCGTCGAGCGCCACACAGGCGGCATCGCAGTCGGCCTTGGAAGCCAGGTCCAGCGCCAGCAGCGTGCGCACCTCGTCCAGCGACATGTCCATGGCGCGGCACAGCCGGA
>JAUYGP010000702.1 GCA_030690515.1 Giesbergeria sp. | reverse complement strand
GGTCGATACGCTGTGGGACGGCTGCCTGGACACGGCCCAGCAATGGGGTTGCGTCGCCCTCATCTGCAACCACGCACTGTGGGACGCCGCGCTGGTGCACAAGGTGCAGGGCCTGGGCCTGCGCTGCCTGAGCTACACCGTGAACGACGAATGGGCTGCACAGCGCCTGATCGCCCTGGGGACCGACGGCATCATCACCGACCGGGTGGATCTTTTCAGCCCCGCAGGCTGAAAAAAGGACGGCTCAGGCGCGCCAGCCGCGCCGCAGCAGCCACTGGCAGGTGGCCGTTGCCAGCACCAGGGCCGCATAGGTTAGTACCTTGCCATCGCGCCCCAACCACCACAGGCCCGCGACCAGAACACCGCAACCCACTACAAAAACAATAGCTACCTGCGCCCACCAGGAAAGCGCTGCAGCCGTTTTTTCCATAAAAACCCGGCTGCCGAGCACCAGCACCATCGCCAGAACCAGCGCAGGCGCAGCAAAATTGAGCAGGTGGTTGAGGGCGGTCAGTAGATCCATAAAATGACGTAAATCAAGACTTATGCAGTCGGTGTCACTCCGTGCACACAACAATTTTATAATCTGCGCATGTCTGTCTGGGCCCTTGGCATTAACCACACAACCGCGCCGCTCGATCTGCGCGGCCGTTTTGCCTTTGCGCTCGACCAGATTGCCCCGACTTTGCAGGGCCTGCGCCAGTCACTGGGACACGACAGCGAGCACCGCAATGTGGAGACGGCCATCGTCTCCACCTGCAACCGCACCGAAATTTATTGCGCAGGCGACCAGCCTGCGCTAGACCACACCCTGGGCTGGCTGGCCCACAGCGGCGGGGTCAGCCCCGAGCTGCTGCGCTCGCATTCCTACGTGCTAGAAGAAGGCCCCGTAGCGCGCCACGCCTTCCGCGTGGCCAGCGGGCTCGACTCCATGGTGCTGGGCGAGCCCCAGATCCTGGGCCAGATGAAGGATGCCGTGCGTGCCGCCGAAAGTGCAGGCGCGCTGGGCTCCACGCTCAACCAGCTGTTCCAGCGCAGTTTTGCCGTGGCCAAAGAGGTGCGCACCTCCACCGAGATCGGCGCGCACAGCATCAGCATGGCTGCCGCTGCGGTGCGCCTGGCCAGCCAGCTGTTTGAAGACCTGGGCAAAACGCGCGTGCTGTTCGTGGGCGCGGGCGAGATGATTGAGCTGACGGCCACGCACTTTGCCGCGCGTAACCCGAAATCCATCGCCATCGCCAACCGCACCCTGGAGCGCGGCGAAAAACTCGCCACCCGCTTTGGTGCGCAGGCCATGCGCCTGGCCGACCTGCCCGATCGCCTGCACGAATTCGACATCGTGGTGAGTTGCACCGCCAGCAGCCTACCCATCGTGGGCCTGGGCGCGGTCGAGCGGGCACTCAAGAAACGCCGCCACCGCCCAATGTTCATGGTCGACCTGGCCGTGCCGCGCGACATCGAGCCCGAGGTCAAGCAGCTCGAAGACGTCTACCTCTACACCGTGGACGACCTTGCCGGTGTGGTGCAAACCGCCCAGGCCAGCCGCCAGGCCGCCGTGGCACAGGCCGAGGCCATCATCGATGCGGGCGTGCAAAGCTTCATGCACTGGATGGACCAGCGCGATCCCCAGCATGGCGTGGTGCCGTTGATCCGCCAGATCAACGGCCAGGCCGATACCTGGCGCGCCATCGAGGTCGCCCGTGCCCGCAAGCGCCTGGCACGCGGAGAAGACCTGGATGCAGTGCTCGACGCGCTCTCGCGCGGCGTGGCCCGCAAGATGCTGCATGGCACCATGGCCGAGTTGCGCAACGCCGACACCGCAGCGCGTGAGCAGACCGCACACACGGCCTCGCGCCTGTTCTTGCGTTCTCAAAGCAAAAAACCGCTTTAGCGCCCACCCTGCGTGCGCTAGTAGCTACAATTTTTGTAGCTTAATACACCTTCTCTGCATGAAACCTTTTCTCCGCAACCAGTTGGAGCGCTACGCCCGGCGCCTGCAGGAGCTCGACTTCCTGCTCTCGCGTGAAGACATCATGGCCGACATGGCGCAATACCGCGTACTCTCGCGCGAGCATGCCGAGGTCACGCAGATCGCCGGCCGCTACACCCGCTGGCTCCAGCGCGAGGGCGACTTGGCCGGGGCCCGCGAGATGCTGCAGGACGCCGACATGGCCGAGATGGCGCAGGATGAAATCAACGGCTGCGAAGCCGAGCTGCAGCAGCTGGAAGACGAGCTGCAACGCCTGCTGCTGCCCAAAGACCCCGACGACGTGCGCAATGCCTTCCTGGAAATCCGGGCCGGTACCGGCGGCGACGAATCCGCCCTGTTCGCGGGCGACCTGGCACGCATGTACATGCGCTACGCCACCAACGTGGGCTGGAAGACCGAAGTCGTCAGCGAGAGCCCGGCCGAACTGGGTGGCTACAAGGAAATCGTGCTGCGTGTCGAGGGCGACCACGTCTATGGCCAGTTGCGTTTTGAATCCGGCGGCCACCGCGTGCAGCGCGTACCGGTCACCGAAACGCAGGGCCGCATCCACACCAGCGCCTGCACGGTGGCCGTGATGCCCGAGCCCGATGAGCGCGAGGCCATCAAAATCAACCCGGCCGACCTGCGCATCGACACCTTCCGCGCCAGCGGTGCCGGGGGCCAGCACATCAACAAGACCGACTCGGCCGTGCGCGTGGTGCACCTGCCCACCGGCATCGTGGCCGAATGCCAGGACGGCCGCAGCCAGCACGCCAACAAAGCCAAGGCACTACAGGTGCTGCAGGCGCGCATCCAAGAAAAAGACCGCAGCGAACGCGCCGCCAAAGAAGCCGCCGAACGCAAGGGCCTGATCGGTAGCGGCGACCGCAGCGACCGCATCCGCACCTACAACTTCCCGCAGGGGCGGCTGACCGACCACCGCATCAACCTCACGCTGTACAAGCTGCTGTACGTGATGGAGGGCGACCTGGGCGACGTGCTGCAAGCCCTGCAACACGCCCGCGAGGCCGAGCAACTGGCTGAGCTGGAACACAGCACGGCGTGAGCCAGATTTAGACAAAAAAAGGCCTCCAGCGCTTACCCATCAAGCGCTGATAGCTATTAATTCAGAAGCATCATGACCTTGCAGCAGGCCCTGTCTACCGCCCTGGCCCAGGGCCTGGCGCGCATCGACGCGCAGATGCTGCTGCTGCATGTGCTGGGCCGCGCCAGCCACGACCGCGCCTGGCTGATCACCCACGACACCGACACCCTGCCCCCCGCCACGGCGGAGCAGTTCGGGGCGCTGTGCCAACGCCGCCTGGCGGGCACACCCGTGGCCTACCTCACCGGCCGCAAGGCGTTCTACGGGCTGGAGCTGCAGGTGGATGAGCGCGTACTCGACCCCCGCCCCGACACCGAAACCCTGGTGGACTGGGCCCTGGAAGTCCTGGCCCACCAACCCGCTCCCCGTGTGGTGGACCTGGGCACCGGCAGCGGCGCCAT
>JAUYGP010000696.1 GCA_030690515.1 Giesbergeria sp. | reverse complement strand
GGCCATTTACACACCCTCCACCGATACGCCCATCGATCGGGCGGAGCCGGCAATGGTACGAACTGCCGCGTCGAGGTCGGCTGCGTTCATGTCTTTCATCTTGGTCTTCGCGATCTCTTCGAGTTGAGCACGCGTGATCTTACCGACCTTGATCTTCAAGGCGTTGGCAGAACCCTTGTCGAGCTTGATAGCCTTCTTGATCAACACCGTTGCGGGCGGCGTCTTGATGATGAAGGTGAAGCTCTTATCGGCAAAGGCGGTAATGACCACCGGCAAAGGCAGACCTGGCTCCACACCTTGGGTCTGCGCATTGAATGCCTTGCAGAACTCCATGATGTTGAGGCCGCGCTGACCCAGGGCTGGACCAATGGGTGGGGATGGGTTGGCTTTACCTGCAGGTACCTGCAGCTTGATAAAACCGACGATTTTTTTCGCCATAGTTTTCTCCTTACGGGTAGTAACGCCTGATCTGCATGTACAGAGCGAGGCTCCCCGAGGGTTAACGACTCACTAACTTCCTTCGCACCGAGTCGAAAAGTGCGATTCTCTGCGTTCGCTCAGGTCTTTTCGATCTGGCTGAATTCAAGCTCCACCGGAGTGGATCGTCCAAAGATCATGACGGACACCCGCACACGACTCTTCTCGTAATTGACGTCTTCCACCGAACCATTGAAGTCAGTAAAGGGGCCTTCTTTAACGCGCACCATTTCACCGACCATAAATTCGACCTTGTGCCGAGGTTTGTCCGTACCTTCCTGCATCTGGCTGACGATTTTCTGCACTTCCTCTTCCGAGATGGGAGCAGGACGATTCTTGGCACCACCCACGAAGCCCGTCACCTTGTTGGTGTGCTTCACCAGGTGCCAAGTGTCGTCATCCATGACCATTTCAACAAAAACATAGCCGGGAAACAGACGACGCTCAGTCGTCTTGCGCTGACCGTTCTTCATCTCCACCACTTCTTCGGTGGGCACAAGGATTCGGCCAAATTTGTCTTGCATGCCTGAGCGAGTGATTCGCTCGACAATATTGCGCTCTACAGCCTTCTCCATGCCGGAATAGGCATGGACGATATACCAGCGCAATTCCGGGTTGGCAGAAGCCGTGCCTGCGGGAGTGGCTTCGCCACCCGTTTCGACATCAGCCATCATTTATTTCCTCCAACCCAAGATCAGGTCATAAAACACCCACTCAAGGGTTTTGTCGGTGAGCCAGAGAAACAGGGCCATGACCACCACAAAGGCGAAAACATAACCTGTCATCTGCACGGCCTCCTTACGAGTAGGCCACACCACCTTTTTGACTTCGCGCACTGCATCGCGCCCAAATGCCAGCAAGCGCTGACCCGGATCCGACACCACAAACACCGCGGCAGCCAAAACCAAACCCAGTAGCAATACACCCCACTGGACGTAAGGCCCCTGCTTGCTCAGCAAATAGAATCCCGCCAAGGAGCCAATGACCAGAGCAACAACTGCGGCTAGCTTGGCCTTGTCCGCGCCGGTACTGACTGTTTCAATCTGTGTAGTGGCCATTTAGGCTATTCCCTGCTTCATTAATTGGCGCCACCAAGACACCGAAGCCCGCCAGGGCCTGGCGGGCTTTTATTGCCACTTTCAAGTGGCAGGGGCAGTAGGAATCGAACCTACAACCTTCGGTTTTGGAGACCGACGCTCTGCCAATTGAGCTATACCCCTAAACTACTTAAGCAATGATCTTGGCCACAACGCCGGCGCCCACGGTGCGGCCGCCTTCGCGGATAGCAAAGCGCAGACCTTCTTCCATGGCGATGGGGTTGATCAACTTGACGGTGATCGACA
>JAUYGP010000021.1 GCA_030690515.1 Giesbergeria sp. | reverse complement strand
AGTTGAAGATCGCCCAACGCCTGGACCAGACCCCGGCCCTGCTGGCGGCACTGCGTGACCCACTTGTGCTCCCGGCCGAGACGGGCTCCACGGCCGCAGGCCTGCGCAAAAACTTGGTGCAGGCCCAGCGCCTGCTTGGCGAAGCGGGCTGGACGTACGAGGGCGGCGCCCTGCGCAACGCCGCGGGCGAGGCTTTTGTCGTCACCATGCTCATTCCGGACCGCAGCTCCGAGATCGTGCTGGCGCCGTATGCACGCAACCTGGCGCGGCTGGGCATCGAACTGCGCTACCGGCTCAGCGATGCCAGCCTGATCAAGAAAAGGCTCGATGATTTTGACTTCGATATGGCGATCAACATTTTGGGGGGATCAACCAGCCCCGGCAATGAGCTGTATGACGATTTTGGTTCTGCCTCGGCCGATCAGAAAGGCAGCCAGAACCTCTCAGGCATCAAGGACAAGGTGATCGATCAATTGATCGAGGAAATCGTCAACAGCCCCGACCGAGCGGCTATTGCCGCCGGGGCGCGCCTGCTGGATCGCTACCTGCGGCACCAGCAGTTCGTGGTGCCTATGTACTATGGCCGTCAATACTTCATTGCCCGCAAGCACTACCTGCAGCACCCCCCTGCGCTGCCTTCGCATATGTTGGCGGGTTCCTGGTTGTTGACTATGTGGTGGCGCGCCGCCCCTTGATTGATTGCTATGGCTGCCTACCTTCTCCGCCGCTTCCTGCTCATGGTTCCTACGCTGCTGGGCGTGCTGTTGATCAATTTCGCAGTCATTCAGTTCGTACCGGGTGGCCCGGTGGAGCAACTGATGTCACAGCTCACCAGCAAAGAGGCGTCCCTTGGCAGCGGGCAGGGCCGCCGGGCGCTCTCGCCAGCACAGGTGCAGGAGATCAAGGTCATGTATGGCTTTGACAAGCCTGCGCACGAACGCTTCATGCAAATGCTCCAGCAGTATGTGCGGTTCGACCTGGGCAAGAGTTTCTTGCAGCGCAAGGATGTCTGGGCGCTGATCAAGGAGAAGATGCCCGTCTCGCTCAGCCTCGGGCTCTGGACCTTCTTCATCAGCTATTTGGTGGCCGTTCCACTGGGCGTGGCCAAGGCGGTGCGCGCCGGGTCGCGCTTTGATCTGGTGACCACGCTGCTTATCCTGGTGGGCTACGCCATTCCGGGCTTCGTGCTGGGCGTCGCGCTGCTGGTGATTTTTGGTGGCCAGTTGCAGTGGTTTCCGCTGCGCGGACTGACGTCGAGCAACTGGGATGAACTGAGCTGGGGCGCGCGTATTGTGGATTACCTCTGGCACATCACCCTGCCCATTACCGCCATGGTGCTGGGCAGTTTTGCGGTGACGGCCATGCTGACCAAGAACGCTTTTCTTGAAGAGATCCGCAAACAGTATGTGCTGACGGCGCGTGCCAAGGGCCTGTCTGAGCGGCAGGTGCTGTGGAAGCATGTGCTGCGCAATGCGCTCATCCCCATCATCACCGGGTTCCCGGCGGCCTTCATTGGGGCTTTTTTTACCGGCTCGCTGCTGATCGAGACCCTGTTCTCGCTCGATGGCCTGGGCCTGCTGAG
>JAUYGP010000211.1 GCA_030690515.1 Giesbergeria sp. | reverse complement strand
TTGGGCTTACTTGAGCGAGACGCAAGGTTCTTATGAGATCGAGCGCGAGATGCCGACGGCCGACAAGACCGAAGCCTTCGCATCCTTGCTGGCACGAGCGCACGAGGCAGACCCCATCACGCAAGAATACCTGGTCGCTTTGCAGAACATCGCTGTCACCAATCCATTGGAAAAGGCCGCGGCATTCCGCAACCGGCAGAACTGGCTGCGCGGAGCGCTGCCCGGAGCGTTGGGGGTCACCTACTGCCGCCCGGGCCCGGGCCGTTGCTGCCCATCATTGACGAGATCATGGCCACGGCCAACAGCGCGCTCCATAGCGGAATCGCCCCGCTTGTGCTCGGCTCCCTGGTCAGTTTCGCCTTCGTCTTCGCGCATCCGTTCATGGACGGCAACGGCCGCCTGTCCCGGTTTTTGTTCCACCGCGTGGTGTGTGCAAGTGGCATGCTGCCCAACGGCATGGTGCTGCCAGTTTCCGTCGCCATGAAGCGCAACGAAAACCGCTATCTGGCGGCCCTCCAGTCCTTCTCCAAGCCAGCACGCGAGGCCAGGAGCGTGACGTGGATTGCTGGCAACGATTTCGATCTGGAATTCTAGGGACAGCCCGAAATCTACCGTTACTGGGACGCCACGCTCTGCGCAGAGTTTGGCCTGGAAATGGCACAGGAAGCCCTCGACAAAGACCTGCGTGGTGAGAGCGAATTTCTGGCCCGGTTCGACCGCGTCTACAAGGCGGTGAACGACGCGATCGAGATGAATGGAAACGACCTTGCGCTGCTGGTGCGCTTCGCTGTTCAGAATGGCGGTCATCTCTCGCACAACCGCGTCAAACAATTCATCGCTATAGGCCATCCTCAGCAGCTACTGAACTTGGCCCAGCAGACCATCTCGGCAGCCTACGAACGCGAATAGTCAGCTTACGGTGCCAGGTGCGATGGGGACTTTTGTGTCATGGGTGGCTTTTGGCTGCACCGGGGAAAATGTGCCACCAACAGCCAGTTAATTGGAATCTGGCCCCAATTACCCCTCAATTGCCATTCCAGTTCCTTCAATGCACAATGCACAGTGCGTACGAAACAATGAAAGAGCAGCCATGCAAAAGCGAATGACCATCACCATGGATGAGGCCGTCTATGACGGTTTGCTACGCGTTGTGGGGCGAGGCAAGGTCAGCCAGTTCCTCGAAGCACTCGCGCGGCCCTATGTGCTTGATACAGCTTTGGACGAAGGCTATCAAGCGATGAGCAAGGATCTCCAGCGCGAAACCGAAGCCACGGAATGGATCAACGGCTTGATAGGAGATGCGGCGAATGCAGCGCGGTGAAGTGTGGTGGGTCGAATTCGACCCGGCCGTCGGCAGCGAGATCCGCAAGACAAGGCCTGGCATCATCGTGAGCAACAACGCTGCAAATCGCAATTTGACCCGCGTCATCGTCGTCCCACTGACAAGCAACAGCGCGCGGATTTATCCGGGCGAAGCACGGGTATCAGTCGCAGGCGCGCAAAGCAAAGCCATGGCGGACCAAATCATGACAGCCGACAAAGTGCGACTCAAATCCAGAATCGACGCCTTGTCCAAAACAGACATGCTGGCCGTGGAGCACGCCATACGGGTGCAACTAGCATTACCGCAATAGAGCGGCTTTGTTGCACAAACCAGAAGCGAGCCGAGATAACCCCAACCCCAGACGCAGCTACGCCACAGCAGGCACAGGCACCGTTGCCGGGCGCCCAAGTTGTGTGAAGCGGTTGAGCAAAGC
>JAUYGP010000670.1 GCA_030690515.1 Giesbergeria sp. | reverse complement strand
TCTGCGCAATCGCACCCTCGCGTGGGGGGTGGCATGGTTCGCGCTTCTGGGTGGCGCCAGCAGCGCGCACGCCCAGGAAGACGCTGTGATCAAGCGCGCGACCCAGTTGCGCGCAGCCCCGGGTGACAGTGCCAGCAGCGTGGCTGAATTGGCAGCCAACGCCACCGTATCGCGCACCACGCAACGGCAAGGGGCCTGGGTACAGGTGCGTTCGGCAGCGGGGGCTGTGGGGTGGCTGCACATGTTCGACATCGGCGCGCCTGCGCGTGACAACGTGGCGGCGGATGCCTTGCGCAAACTAGAGAGCAAGGTGGGCGGCGGCAGTGCCATCAGCGTCGCGACCGCCACGGCAGGCATTCGTGGGCTGGGCGAGGGAGACGTGTCGCGCTCCACGGGCGGTGGGCGTGGGGCCCGTTCCGCCGAGGGCCTGAACCAGGCAGACCGCCTGCGCGCGACGGCCGAGAGTGCACGGGCTTTTGCGATGGCTGCGGCCCTTCAGCCCCGCCGCATTGATGCCCTGCCCGTCCCCCCGCTCCCCGCATCTACCGCCAGCGCGGCTGTGGCAACGACGCTCCCCGTGCGCGCCGAGGGCGATGACGCCATCGGCCGCATGCTGCAATCCGTTGAAGGCGTGTCCGATGCGCAAGAGGCTGAACTGGGTCGTCAGATGGCGGCGTTGTTGCTACAGGACAAGCCACTGGATCCCACGCCTGAACTGCAGCGCTACGTCAACCAACTGGGGCGCTGGCTCGGTCTGCAGTCTGATCGCCCGGGCCTGCCCTGGACGTTCGTGGTCGTGGACGAGTCGGACTTCAACGCCTACAGCGCGCCCGGCGGCTATGTCTTCGTGACACGTGGTTTGGTGGATCGCTGCACCGATGAGGCCGAGCTGGCGGGGATTCTGGCGCACGAAATTGCCCATGTGGCCTACAGGCACCATCTGCACGCCATGCACAAAGCCGCACGCATGGGCGCACCTGCGGGTCTTGCCGCCCTGGTGCGCCAGGTGCATGTGCTGGGTTACGGCGCCGAGGCCGAGCATGCGGCCGATCGCGAGGCCGTCACCCTGGCCGCGCGGGCCGGGCTGGACCCTTATGGCCTGGTGTCTGCGTTGGTGCAGATCAACGCGCTGGGCGACAGCGACCTCCAGTTCGCCGATGCGCACCCACAAAGCCGTGTTCGGCTAGACCACCTAGAGCAAGCCATGGCCCGGCGTTTTGATCCCTTGGTGGGCTCCAAGCCACCCGTCACGATTGAGCAGCGGCTGGAGTCGGTGAGCATGAAGTAAACCCAGCGGGCGTTTACCGGCCGCTTCCAGATTCAACGCGCATCCTGAGAGACATTGCGTCGCATCGTGGATGCGTTGGACTATTTTTTCTATGACCCCAGGTGTTGCAGCCAACCTTCTATCGCCTGGCCAGCCGCTTCTGCAGGCAAGAATTCTTGCTCGATCCGACCCTTGTCGAGGGTGCGCAGGTGCTGGTCGAGGGCCTCTTCATCGGGCCGCAAGGTGCCGGTTAGTCGGGTATTCGCATGCACCGGTTCGGCCACGGCCAGATGCTGGTGTGTGCTGAAGCTGGCGCGGTCCATCAGGAGCGCGTGTAGCTGCGGCACGTGGCGGCGGGCCGTGGCAAGCATAGCCAGGCCCCAGGTGTCCATGTCACCCCAATAGGCCACGTCGCACTTTTGCAGCCACGGGGCGGCCAGCCAGGCCAGGTTCAGCCCGCTGCCGAGGATGGCGATGGTGCCGGGCAGCGGCTGGGGCAACTGGTGCAGGCTGCGTTCGTTTTCGACCAGCAGGATGCGGTGGGCGGGCAAGGCGGTGGTGTGCAACTCGCTCGTGGGCACGCGCTGGCGGCGAAACGGTAGCAGCCCGCCTGCCAGCGGTGCCACCAGCACCCAGTGCTCGCCCTCGGGGCTGGCGCCCAGAAAGGTGGTGAGCCCCTGGCGGCTGGCCTCGCCCTCAAAGCGCTCGTCCAGCAGGGCCTTGAGCAGGCTGTCGTGGCGCTCGAAGAACTTGCTGTCGTTGCCAGCCACGGCCAATGCCCGCAGCGGCTTGCCAGCCGCGCAGCCTGGCGCCAGTTGCAAGGTCACGCGGGTGGCGGTGACGACCTGCGCGGTGGGCAGGTGCCGCCACAACGCAAGTCGGCGCAGCAGCAGGCGGTGAAAGCACGCATCGGCCTGGGCCAGCACGGTGGCCAGGGCCTGGTAGTCGGCGGCAATGTTGGCGTGGCCCGGCCCGGCATAGCGGGCAATGGCGGCGATGGCGTCTGACGGGCGTGTCAGCGTCCAGTGCAGGGGCACGTCGAGCGGCGCGGCGCCACCGCGGTAGCTGCGCGGCGCCCATTGCACGCTGCCTGGGCCGTGGTCGGTGACGGCCTTCCAGGCCTGCAGGTGCTGGCGCAGCGCAGGCCCGGCGTCCTGAAAGCTCTGCGCACCGGGCGCCCCAATCGCCAGCGGCAAAGGCCACGCCGCAGGGTTGGGCAGCAGCTGCGCCTCGCGCCAGTCGCTGCGCTGCCATTGGCGGGCGAGTTGCTGGGCCAGTTGCTGCGGGGATTTCATGGCGACAAAATACTATTGAAAAGATAGCTGTTAGCGATTACTGGATAAGCGCTAGAGGCCAATTTCATTTAAAGTTTTCCGCTGGTGGTTGCGCGCCTCCAGCTTCTCGCCCAGCTCCTCCCAGCTCAGGCAGGCCAGGCTGGCCTGGCGCCCGTGCCGGTGCACCAGCACGGCCGAGCGGGTGTGGTTGCGCAGCAGGCGCAGCTCCTTGTTGGGCGTGACAAACAGCGCGTGCAGGCCGAATTCGTGCAGCGCCTGGATGATGCGGGCCGCCACGGCGGCCGAGCTTTTGGAGAAGGCTTCGTCGAGCACGATGCTGCCAAACAGCGGGCGGCTGCGCCCCTGCGGGCACAGGGCGTAGCTGAGCGAGGCGGTGAGTACGTAGCTGGCGATGATTTCTTTCTCGCCCCCGCTGCCGCCCTGCGAGCCGGTGCGCCGCTCCAGCACCTGGCCGCTGGCGCGGTCGATGACATGCACGGCAAACTGTAGACGGTAGCGTGCGTCCAGCAGGGCCTGCGCGGCCTTGGTGCGGCGGTTGGTGGCGTGTTCGCGCAGCAGCTCGACCATGGCGCGCAGCGCCTGATAGTGGCCCTGGCCACCGTCGTCGCGCAGACGCTCGGTGCGCAGTTGCGCCATGGCTTTGTGCAGGGTTTGCAGGCTTTGGTGCACCACGGGTTGCGGCGCCAGTTGCAGGGTGTGGCCGGGCTGAAAGTCCACCCGCGCCAGCGTTTGGTTGAGTGCGTCGATCCGCTCGGTGATCTCGGCCACCTGCGCCTCGATGCCGTTGAGCAAGGTGTTCACACCTTGCTCGGAGGCGGTGTTGAGGTAGTCCTGAAAGCGCTGGCGCTTCTCGGGCAGGGCTTCTTCTTCGAGCACGCGCAGGCGTTCCAGGTAGTGCGGCAGGGCGGCCAAATCTTCGGTGTGATCGGTCAGCGCGCCGCGGTCTTCCTTCAGGGCGCGGGCCATTTGGCGGATCAGGTCTTTCTGCAGCTCGGCCCATTGGCGTTGGTGTTTGTCCAATTGCTCGCGCAGCGCATCGATGCTTGTGCGCTCCTGGGCGTCAAGCTGGTCGCAGGCCAAGGTGGGCAGGCCGCCGGGGAGCAAGCGGGTGAGGCGCTCGTCTAGCGTGGGCACCTCGGCGCCCTGCCCGGCCAGCCGGGCGGCGCAGTCGGTCTGTTTGCTTTCTGCGCTGCGCAGCTCGGCCTGCACACCGGCGTGCGCAAGCTCCAGGGTGCGCAACTGGCCCTCGGCCTGTGCGCGCAGGGTCTGCGCCTGTTCCCAGCGGGTTTTGGCCTGGGCGGTGTCCGACTGCGGGTTGAGCAGTGCATCAAGCTGGCCCTGCAGGCGCTGCAACTGCGTCTGGGTGTCGGCCACATCGAGCGCATCGAACCGCAGGGCTTGCAGGTGCAGCCACAACTGGCGCTGGCTGGCCGCCTGCGCTGCGGTGCGCAACGCGGCTTGCTTGTCCTCGTCGCGCGCCTGCCACTGCGTCTGCGCCTGCGCAATGTGCTGCGCGAGCTGGGCCAGCCGGTCGCGGTTGTCAAAGCCGGTCATCCAATCCTGGTCGAGGCGCTTTTGGTCTTGTTTGTCGAAGTGCAGCGCGCGGCCCGACATCAGTCCTTGCTGTGTCATGGCATGGGGGGTGTGCCGCAAGGCGTCGGCGCTGTCCACGCAGTGGCGGTCCAGCTCGGCAAGGAGTTTCTTCAGGGCGCTCTGGTGGGCGTGGGGCTTGAGGGTGAGTTTGTTGCAAAAGCCATCGCTCCAGAAGGTGGTGGCTGGCACATCCCGCGCCTCCTGCGCTTCCAGCAGCCGCACATGCAGGCCGGTGTGGCGCTGATTCACCCACTCCAGCGCATCGTGCATGGCGCGGGGCGGCACCAGGATGCGCAGGCGCTGGCTGCCCAGGGCGCGTTCGATGGCGCCGCGCCAGGATTGCTCGTTTTTGTGCACTTCGACAAGCTCGGCCACAAAGGGCAGCGCCTCCGGCGCAAGCTGCAAGGCGTCGGCCAAGGCCGCGCGAAACGGCTGGAACGCGGGTGGCAGGTTGGAGCCGGGCCGCTGGAGTACCGCCTTGTGTTCGGCTTGCAGGCGCTCCAGCTCGGCATGGGCATTGCGCTCGCTTGCAACGGCGGCTTCTGCGGCCTTGGTGTGTGCGGCTTGGTCTTCATCGAGCTGCTGCAGCGCCTCGCCCGCCTGGTGCTGGTGCGTGGCCAGCAGCGCGGCGCTGGGCGCAGCGTCCGCAGGCCATGCGAGCGCCAGGTTGCGCGCCAGCTTTTGGTAGTCGGCCAGCGCCGCCTGGCGTTGGGAGAGCACTTGTTGCTGGCTGGCGATGCTGCCTTGCAGCAGTTCGATGTTGCTGCCGCCGGTTTGCAGGTAGTCCGCCAGGCGAAGTTGCTCGTCGGCGCGGGCGTTGCCCACGGCTGTCTGTGCTGTGCTTATCTCGGCCTGCTGCTGCACCAACTGCTCTTGCAGGCCGGTGCTGCGCTGCTGCCACAGACGCAGGCCTTCACCAGCAAACCAACGGGGCAAGGCGGCCTGCAGGGTGCGCAAATCCGCCAGCCGCTGCTGTGCCTTGTGGTCTTGCCGTGCCATGTCGCGCAGTGGCAGCAGGGCCAGGTACTGGGCGTTGGCGAGTTCGAGTTCGGCGTGGATGGTGGCCAGTTCGTCAAAGCTGGCGGCGACTTTCAGCGCATCGTCAAACGCAGACTGATCGTCGAGCACCAGCTCGCGAAATATCTCGTCAATGCTGTTGAGCTGCTTGAGGCCCGCCGCGCGGTTGAGGAGCGTGAAGGCGTTGGGGCCGACTTCAAAAAAGCGCTGCAGGCGGGCCAGGTAAGCGGTTTTGCTGGAAAAAATTTGCAGCCGCTCGGTGTTCTTCTCCAGCCGCCCCAGGGCGCGTGCGCCGCCGCTGTGGTGTTCTTCAAGCCACAGGTCCAGGTCGTGCCCCGCGCCCTGCGCAAAGCACCAGCGCCGCCCCATGTCGCTGACGGACGAGCTGCTGCCATCGAACCAGAAGAGGGCGCCGATCAATACGGAGTCGTCTGCTTCGCCCCCCTCGCCTCGCACCAGCCGCGCTGCGATGGCGGACACGGTGCGGCCCGTGCGGGCCAGGTGGTTGCTGTCGTCTCCCGCATGGCCGGGGCCGCTGGCGCCGCGCACGTAGGAGACCAGGTCGCGGTCGCTCTCGTGCCCGCCGGTGGAGGCCAGGTTGTAGCGCGGGTGCTGGCACAAAAGCGTCATCAGCGCATCGATCAGCGTGGTCTTGCCGCTGCCCGTGGGGCCGATGATGGCCGTGTTGGCGGCATCGATACTGGCCTGGTGGCGGCCGGCAAAGGCGCCCCAGTTGTACAGGTGCAGCTCGTGCAGGTGGTAGCTGTGGGGCGACGCAGCGGGCGCGGTCATTTTCAGGGCTCTTGCGGGGTGTCGGCGCCGGTGCCGCTTTGGGGCGCCAGCGCGCGCAGATGTTGCAGCAGCGCTTGCAGGTTCTGCGGGTTGGCCAGGTGCACGATCATGGGCCGCAGGGTGATGCTCTCCTGCGCATCGACCTCGGACACCACGCCGTGCCCGCGCAGGCTCTCCAAGAGCGTCGCCAGGCGCTTGCGTTCTTGCATGTCACTGCCGGTGCTGCCCAGGTAGATGTCGAGTTGCGGCAGTAAGCTGTCAATTGCCAGGCGTACCGGTACGCCCAGGCCACCCTCTTGCTCGCGCTGCAAAAATTCACGCCGCAAGATGGCCAGCAGCAGCGACTGCTCCAGCGTCAGGCGCAGGCGGCGCACCAGCGGGTGCGTCCATTCGTCGCTGTCGTCACCCTCCTCGCCGTCCGGTTGGTAGTTGGGCGGGATGGCGACAAAAGCCAGCCCGCGCACGTCGTCCACGCGCACCTGCAAGTCCAGGGGTTCAAGCTGCGCGTTGACGCGCGCGGTGTCGCTGGCAATCTGGCGGAACAAATGGGGTTTGGCGGCTTGTTCCAGCACGCCGTTTTTGAGCAGTTCCTGCACCGCGCGGCGCAGGGCCACGGGGGTGGTGGGTAGGGCGGGTGGAGCGTTGTGGTCTGCAACGGCTACCGCACTCTGGGCACCGCCTGCGTCCGCATCGATCACCGGTGCGGCGCTGGCCCATTGGTCGAAGATGTCGGGGGGAGGGGTGGGGGGCGGCATAGTGGATTGGATAGAACTGCGAGCAGTGCGCACTCAATTTTTGGAGATGTTTTGCATGGCAGTAGCTCAATCCACGTTGGCAACCAGGCGGCGCAGCCCGTCACGAAATTTTCCAAAGCTTGGCGATGCATTGGTTTCGATATTCATGTGTGGACCGATTTTCTTGGTCCACTCGTGTTTCATCTGGCCGGGGAGGGGCCAGCCCGCCTTTTGAATGGCGGCGTGGCCTCCCGGGTGGATAGCATCGGCAAGCAACTCCCAAGTACCGCAGACGCTGTCTTGTGCATAGCGCGCGAGCACGTCCTTCTTCGCCCTTGGGTATGCGTTCAGCAGTGCCTGGCGATCGCCCAGAAGCCAAGCTTCCATTTCCTCGATGGCTAAACGGAAAAGCGTCCTGGGGGCTGGCGCGCATTGCTTCAGCATGGCATTGAGCTCGGCCAAAAATTCCTTGCAGTTGCGCCTGTCGCTGTCGACCACCACGACCACGTTTTCATAACCAGGTGTCTTGCCGTATCCGCTGAGCAAGCGCGGCAGTTGATCTAGTAGAGCCCGTTTGGCGGGGTCCGCCTTGGTGGTCAGCCCTTTGGGTATGCGGCCAATGCCTTTGTACGGCAGAACGCGCCACGTGTGTGGCGCACCTTCTGGGCCAATCACCAGAGGCAGCAGGGTTTCAATCAACGCGGCGCCGGAACTGTCCTCCACCAATACCTCGATGTGCATGCCTACCTCGCGTCCAGGTAGTCGCTGTACCAGAGCCCACCCAAGGGGAGGCCCTCCGCCACGAGATTTCGCACCAGTTCAATGTCGGAAGCGCGCCGCACGGTTGAAAAACCGTCGCTGCCTTTCTCCAAAATCCAGACTTCACTCGGCGACAAGGCGTCCACAAAATAAGGTTGGTGCGTAGTCACGAAGATTTGTGAGTCATTCTTTTTGCCCGTCGCGTGGCTGCGCAGCTCGGTTGCCAACGATTCGAGCAGGCGGTGGTAGAGCCCGTTTTCGGGTTCTTCGATGCAGATGAACGGGGGTGGATCGGGATCTTCCATCAAGAGCAAATAGGCAAAAATCTTCAGCGTGCCGTCAGACATTTGCGAGGCGTAGAAAGGGTCGGTGAACGCGCCGTCGTTAAAACGAAGCAGCACCCGCTTGTCGTCAGTCACCTTGGTATTGATGCTCTGTACGCCCGGAATCTTGGTCGCGATGCGATCCAGAATGGTCTGAAAGCGTGCCTTGTGCTCGCGCTCCATGTACTGCACGACATTGCTGAGGTTGTCGCCATGGATGTTCAGATGACGCTGCGCTCCCGCTGGCTGGATGGTGCGTGCGGCATCCGGGTGAAAGTACGAGAGGTACCAGCCTTTCAAGAAATCCCGAAAGCGCTTGATGCGGGGATGCTCTTTAAGCGTGCCCAACGTAGAAATACCCAATTGACGCAGGTCTGTCAGTTCGACCGTTTCCTGGGCCCTGTCCTCCTCGCCGCTCGCCGTCTCGACCGCCTCTTCACCAACCCATACCTTGCCGACGCCGTGGTGCAGACGCAAGAACGGATAAGGCCTGCCATGCTTCTGGCCTTTGCGGCGCTGCTTCAGGACTTCTGACTCAACAAAAGGCCGTCCACTGCTGTCGATATTGATAGCCAGTTCATAGGTAATGGGGCGTTCGCCCGGCGCTTCGCGGTAGTAGATGTCGAAACGAATCGGCTCTTCAATGCCTAGCGATCGCATGCGCTCGAAACCGCCTCGCAGCTTGCCGTCGCAAGCCGTCTCCACATCGGTGTTCAGGCAATCGGCCACAAAGCCAAAGGCATCGAACAGCGTGCTTTTGCCTACGCCGTTCTTTCCAATGACCACAGTGAATGGGGTCAATGGATCGCCCTTTTGGTCAGCTGAGAGCTTTCCCAGGGTGATGTCACGCAACGCCCGGTAATTGCGGACCCGAAAACCCTCTATTTGTGCCATTGCAAACCTTTTCTCGTGTCTGTCATGCCTAAGCCTTGATGACTATTACGATTTCATTTCCAAGCATACTTTCACATTACCACTCTGCGCCCACACCCCGCACCGCCTCGGCATCCAGCGCCACGCGCGGCACGCTAAAGCGCCAGTGCTGACTGGGGTCTTGCCCTGCATCGGTGGTGGTGATTTCTTCCTGTGCTCCGCTTGCGTCCCATGCAACACCAGCCTCACGCGCCACGGACATCCACAGCGTCAGCACTTCCAGATCATGCTCGCCCGGTGGCAGCGCCTCGGCCAGGGCGGCCAGCGTCATGGGCTGGCCGCTGTGCTCCAGCACCGCCAGGGTTTGCTGCAGCAAGGCCTGGCGGTCCAGCCCTTCAAAGGCTTGCCAGAACTCGTCTTCGACCTGGTCCAGATCGGCATAGTGCGTGGTCAAGAGCAGTTCGGCGTCCTGGCCGCCGCCAGCGAGCGATTTGACGCGCAGCCGCTCAATCAGCGGCAGGCCCGACAGTGCCACGCCCAGCGGGGGCAGCGGAACGGGCTGGCGGCGCACGGCCTGGCGCTGCCAGTCGATGTCCAGCGCTTGCTGCAGGATGTCGTTAAGCAACTGACCAACGCGCTGGTTCTCGGCCGCTTGGCCGGTCTTCATGAACTGGCTGACTTCGCGCTCGCTGCGGGCGCGTACGCCCTGCACCACCTTGGCTTCCTTGATGAGCTGCTGCACCAGCAGGCGCAACGTGCTGTGCTGCAAATCGTCCAGCGCCAGCGTAGATGCGGGATGTTTGAGGATGCCCCGGATGCGCGCGCGCATGTCGGCCAGCTCGCTTTGGTGGTCTAGCTGCTGCTGAAAGCTCTCGAACACCCGCCCTTCTTGCGTGCTGAGCAGGCTGGCGTGGCCGTCGAGTAATTGGTCGACCACCGCCCCTCGGTGTTGCTGCGCACTGAGGATGGCCTGGCGCAGGGTGCGATCGGCCTCGCGCCACGAGTCTTCCACGCGCCGAAAATCGGCGCGCAGGCTGGTGGCCAGCGCATACACCTCGCGGATGCCCTCGATCGCCTGGGCTTCGTTCAGCAGCGGCAGGCGACCGGCGCGCACCTCTTCGAGCTGCTGCTGCAAGTCTTCGATGCGCCGCTCAATGTGTTCTGCGCGGCTCTGCGGGTTGGGGTCGAGCGCGGTGGCCAGGTTGTCAATTTCGCGCTGCACCACGGCCAGGCGCGACGCGGTCGACGTCATCAACCGGTGGTCGAGCTGCGCCACGAAGCGCAGCGCGGTCTTGAGGGCATCGGTTTCGTGGATGCGGCCTTCGCGCTCGGTCACCAGCGCGCGGCGAATCCAGTCGCGCAGCTCGCGCCGTGCCTGGGCGAGAGTGTCGGCCGTGTCGATCTCGAAATCAGGCTGGTTGGCATGCGCGGCCAGCATGTCGGCCAGCGCCTGCACCGCGTCGTCAAACGGTACGCCCTCGCGCTGGTGCTCGAACAAGGCCTCCAGGCAGCTCAGCATCAAGGGCGCCCGCCGCGACGCCAGCAGCAGCCAAGCAGGGTGCTGTTGGCGGGCTGCAATGAATTTGAGCGTGCGCTGTTGGTTGAGGCTGGGCATGTACTTGTGCCCTGTGGTTTGCTTTATGAATCGACCCTAGACACCTCAGAGCCTCATTCCTGAGGCCCAATAGGAAGTGTCATGAGAAGCAGAAATACCCTGAAGAACTCAAGATCGAAGCGGTCAAAAAATGGCTCAAGGTATGCGGTGAGGTCGTACCAAAGTACGAGCGGGTCAAGGTGGAGTGCAAGCTCAGCGCCTTCGAGCCAGCCTTCCGGTCGAGACCAACCACGTAATGCAGTGCTTTTGGGGCTGTTGTCCGGGCAGACTCAAATATGCCGTCTAAATCAACGCGCCCGTGCCCGCTAGGGTGGTGCGACACCGTAGCCATTGGCTCGAAGGCGGCTAGATTTGACCCAGCCCATCGTGGTATTCCCGGTTTTCAGATTGATATACATCACATATTTATAGCCCGAGTATTCAAGGTAGGCTTCGACATTTTCACCGGGGAGTATGAACACACCCTGCATCCTGCAGTCCGATCTGGGCGCCGAATGGAATATTAATCTTCCATTGCCAGTGACTTGGTAGCCCGATAAGTATCCGGGTATGTGGACGCCATCACGAGTGGCCGTTTGATCGAAAGAATGGCACTCGGAAAGCGCATGGGCCACATTAGGCAGATACGACAACAGTATCAAAAATGTTGCAGTAATCTTGCGCATTGCCAGTGTTCGCCCAATTTTGGCCGGAACATCACGGTTTTCGGGACCGTCGCTTGTCATGGCTTCAATTACCGGACTTACCTGTAGAAAATGGATACGGTCGTCATACCCTTGGTTCCGGAGTCGCCGTTTGGGGCGTTGTGAACCGAGGCAGTGCGATAGCCAGGCCATGACCATCCATAAATATCGTTCTTCGGGTCGCTCGTCTTGGGCGGACCAAGGACGCGGATGACAGCAGGCAGGATGGCACGGGTCTGATCCGGTCCTTCTATACTCAACAGGATCGAGGCCACCCGCGTGCTGTTGGGGTGGGTTTCGACTGCGACTTTTATGCCGTTATAGCGGCCTTGATAATATGAGCTATCTGCATTTATAGACTTGGTTTGTTTCAAATAGTCTAATTTCGGCACGGGTTGATCCTGATGGATTTCCCGGAGTATTTTTTCGACATCTTGCTCGCTATCGGCGTAAACGGCCGTGTTGGCAAACAAGGTGACGACCAGCGTAGCGAGCAGTATGGCTATGCGTCGGATTGTCGACCTGTTCAGCATTACATCACTCCTTAAGCTTTTTTCCTGTATTGCCTGACCAGGTGGCCCGTGCCGATGCGTCCCGCAGCCGAATGGGTGGCCAGCCTACGTGGAGCAAGTACTACTGACAAAAGTGCCGCTGCCATTGATCGGACAGCAGTAAGAAGCGCCCGGCTTGGACGGGCGTTCGCTGGCTAAGATCCGCAAATCAACTGTGTCAGTAATTATCACTTATTTGATATCGCTGCCGAGTCATCCGTCACAACTTTCGTGCGGGAATGATGGGCGTTCCCGCAACGGCGATTTGCAAGTACTGAGGATATTTGAAAGATCAATAAGAACCTACAAGCTCAAATATCGATATTCCCCGCCCGCAGCGCATTGGTTTCAATGAAATCCCGACGCGGCTCTACCTCATCGCCCATGAGCATGGTGAACACGCGGTCGGCTTCGATCGCGTCGTCGATTTGCACGCGTAGCAGGCGACGCACTTCCGGATCCATGGTGGTTTCCCAGAGCTGCTCGGGGTTCATTTCGCCCAGGCCCTTGTAGCGCTGGCGACTGGTGGTGCGCTCCGCTTCGCTGATCAGCCAGGCCATGGCTTCGCGGAAGTCGCCCACTTTTTCCGACTTCATGCGCTCGCCTTCGCCGCGCTGCACGCGGGCGCCTTCGCCCAGCAGGCCGCGGAAGGTGTCTGCCGCCGTGGCCAGAGCAGCGTAGTCGGCGCCGTGTACGAAGTCTTGTGTAATGACGCTGCTCTTGATGTTGCCGTGGTGGCGGCGGCTGATGCGCAGCAGGGGCTTGTCGGTGCGGGCGTCAAATTCGCTCGCCACTTCGGCGGGGATGCCGGTGCTGGAAAGCTCGCGAAGGCTGGTTTGCAAGGCGATGGCGCTCGCTTCGGCGGCCTCTACGGTGTCGAGGTCCAAATGGACGCCCCCGGCAATGGCGCGCAGGGCTTCGAAGTCCATGAAGTTGGACAGGCGGTTGATGACGTTCTCGGCCAACTGGTGTTTTTGCGCCAGTTCGGCCAGGGTGTCGCCTGAGAGCGTTTGCGGGTCGGCGCCGCCGGTGGTCACGCTGGCGTCCTTGAGGGCGATGCGCAGCAGGAAGCCGTCGAGCGCCGGGGCGTCCTTGAGGTACAGCTCTTCCTTGCCTGCCTTGACCTTGTAGAGCGGCGGCTGGGCGATGTAGATGTGGCCGCGCTCGACCAGTTCGGGCATCTGGCGGTAGAAGAAGGTGAGCAGCAAGGTGCGGATGTGCGCGCCGTCCACGTCGGCGTCGGTCATGATGATGATGCGGTGGTAGCGCAGCTTGGCGACGTCAAAATCGTCGCTGCCGGTACTGCCGCCGGCCTTGCCGATGCCGGTACCCAGCGCCGTGATCAGCGTGAGGATTTCATTGCTGGTCAGCAGTTTTTCGTAGCGGGCCTTTTCCACATTCAAAATCTTGCCGCGCAGCGGCAGGATGGCCTGGAACTTGCGGTCGCGCCCTTGCTTGGCAGAACCCCCGGCGGAGTCACCCTCGACGATGTAGATTTCGCACATCGCCGGGTCTTTTTCCTGGCAGTCGGCCAGCTTGCCCGGCAGGCCCATGCCGTCGAGCACGCCTTTGCGGCGGGTCATTTCGCGGGCCTTGCGGGCGGCTTCGCGGGCGCGGGCGGCTTCCACAATCTTGCCGCAGATGATCTTGGCGTCTGCTGGGCGCTCCTGCAGGTAGTCGGAGAGCAGCTTGCCCACAATGTCTTCCACCGGCGCGCGCACCTCGCTCGATACGAGCTTGTCTTTGGTCTGGCTGCTGAACTTGGGTTCGGGCACCTTCACGCTCAGCACACAGCACAGGCCTTCGCGCATATCGTCGCCGGTCACTTCGACTTTGGCCTTTTTGGCGAAATCGTTTTCGTCGATGTACTTGTTGATGATGCGCGTCATCGCGGCGCGCAGGCCGGTCAGGTGGGTGCCGCCGTCCCGCTGGGGAATGTTGTTGGTAAAGCAGAGCACCTGTTCGCTGTAGCCGCTGTTCCACTGCATCGCTACTTCTACGCCGATGTGCGTGCCAGGGATGCCGCCATAGGTTTCGGCCGGGCGCTCGCCCGCCGCGTAGAACGAGGTCGGGTGCAGGACGGTTTTGCCCTTGTTGATGAATTCGACAAAGCCGCGCACGCCACCGGCGCCGGAGAAGTCGTCTTCCTTGCCGGTGCGCTCGTCTTTGAGGCGGATGCGCACACCGTTGTTCAGGAACGAGAGTTCGCGCAGTCGTTTGGCCAGAATTTCGTAGTGGAAATCGTTGTTTTCCTTGAAGATTTCGGTGTCGGGCAGAAAGTGCACCTCGGTGCCGCGTTTTTCTGTATCGCCTGTGACCTTCATGGGCGAGATTTCGACGCCGTTGACCGTCTCAACGATGCGGTTTTGCACAAACCCTCGAGAAAATTCGAGGACATGCACCTTGCCTTCACGGCGCACCGTGAGGCGCAGCATCTTGGACAGGGCATTCACGCAGGACACCCCTACGCCGTGCAGACCGCCGGAGACCTTGTAGCTGTTTTGGTTGAACTTGCCACCGGCGTGCAACTCGGTCAGCGCGATCTCGGAGGCACTGCGCTTGGGCTCGTGCTTGTCGTCCATCTTCACGCCCGTGGGAATGCCGCGGCCGTTGTCGGTCACGCTGATGGAGTTGTCCGAGTGGATGGTGACGACGATGTCGTCGCAGTGGCCTGCCAGGGCTTCGTCGATGGAGTTGTCCACCACCTCAAACACCAGGTGGTGCAGGCCGGTGCCGTCGGACGTGTCGCCGATGTACATGCCGGGGCGCTTGCGCACCGCCTCCAGGCCTTCCAGGATCGTGATGGCGCCTTCGCCGTAGCCTACGCTGGCGCCCGCCTGGTGGGCATCAATTTTTTGCGCCTCGGGGGCGCTGTGACCCATGTCTTCGGGTTCTGGCAGGGGGTTTTCAGCGGTCATGGTCGGCCTTGGCTATCGGGGGGAAACGGGGGCGTTTCCGCAAAAACAATAGAGATAAAAATGGCTCTAGCGCAATGAATATAAGCGCTAAAAGCTATAAATATAATAGCAAATACTAAATGCGCATGGGCATGACGACGTACTTGAAGTTGTCGCTGTCGGGCAGTGTCAGCAGGGCGGAGCTGTTGCCATCGGCCAGCGAAATCTTCACCATGTCCTGCTGCATGCTGGCCAGGGCGTCGATGAGGTAGGTGACGTTGAAACCGATCTCGATGGCGTCACCGCCGTAGTCGATGTCGAGCTCGTCCACGGCCTCTTCCTGCTCGGCGTTGTTGCTGGCCACGCGCAGGGTGCCGGGTTCGATGTTCAGGCGCACGCCCTTGAACTTGTCGCTGGTCATGATGGCGGTGCGCTGCAGGCTGGCCAGCAGCGGTGCCCGGCCCAGGGTGACGCTGTTGTGGTGGTTTTGCGGGATCACACGGTTGTAGTCGGGGAATTTGCCTTCGACCAGCTTGGTGACGAATTCCAGCGCACCAAAGCTGAACTTGGCCTGGTTGCCGGCAAAGCGCATTTCCAGCGCACCGTCGGCGTCGCTCAGCAGGCGCTGCAGTTCGATCACGGTTTTGCGCGGCAAGATCACCTCTTGCTTGGGCACCTCTACATCCAGCGTGGCGCTGGCAAACGCCAGGCGGTGGCCGTCGGTGGCGATCAGGCTGAGCGTCTGGCCTTCGGCGACGAACAGGATGCCGTTGAGGTAGTAGCGAATGTCCTGCACCGCCATGGCAAAGGCCACCTGGCCTAGCAGCTGCTTGAGGGTTTTTTGCGGCACGCTGAACGCGGGGCCAAAGTTGGCGGCCTCCTGCACCAGCGGAAAGTCTTCCGCCGCCAGGGTTTGCAGCGTGAAGCGGCTCTTGCCTCCCTTGAGGATGAGTTTGTCCTGGCTGGTCTCCAGGCTCACCGTCTGGTCGGCCGGCATGGTGCGCAGCACGTCGATGATCTTGCGGGCGTTGACCGTGGTGGTGAAGTCGCCCGTGTCGCCCCCCAGTTCCGCCGTGGTGCGGATCTGCACTTCAAGGTCGCTGGTGGTCAGTTGCAGTGCATTGCCGGTCTTGCGGATCAGCACATTGGCCAGGATGGGCAGCGTGTGTCGGCGCTCGACGATGCCCGCGACCGATTGCAGAACCGCGAGTACCTTGTCTTGTGTTGCCTTCAGGACGATCATGTCAACCTCTTGTGTTTTTTGGAAGGGTGCGCGCACAGCGGCATGGGTATTGCCTCTCCCGGCTGCGCAACTCGCCATTTTGCCCTTTTGCGGGGGCGTTTTTCATCGGTAATGGCACCACCTGCAAGGCATCAGCCTTTGAGGGTTTGTTCCAGCACGTGCAACTGCTGGTTCAACTCGGTCAACTGCTGGCGCTCAGCCGCCATCTTGCGCACGGCGTGCAGCACGGTGGTGTGGTCACGCCCGCCAAACAGCTCGCCAATCTCGGGCAGGCTCTTTTGCGTCAGCTCCTTGGCCAGGTACATGGCAATCTGGCGTGGGCGGGCAATGCTGGCCGGGCGCTTCTTGCTGTACATGTCGGCGACCTTGATTTTGTAATAGTCGGCCACCGTCTTCTGGATGTTTTCCACGCTGATCTGCCTGTTCTGGATGGACAGCAGGTCGCGCAGGGCCTCGCGGGCCAGCTGGATGGAAATTTCTTTCTGATTGAAGCGTGAATAGGCCAGGATCTTGCGCAGTGCGCCTTCCAGCTCGCGCACGTTGGAGCGCACGTTCTTGGCGACGAAAAACGCCACCTCCTCCGGCATTTCCACGCTTTCGGCGCGGGCCTTGTTGATCAGGATGGCCACACGCATTTCCAGCTCGGGCGGTTCGATGGCGACTGTCAGGCCCGAATCAAAGCGCGAGACCAGGCGCTCGTGGATGTCGGCCAGACCCTTGGGGTAGGTGTCGCTGGTCATCACAATGTGGCTCTTTTTGGCCAGCAGCGCTTCGAAGGCGTTGAAGAACTCTTCCTGCGTGCGATCCTTGTTGGCGAAGAACTGCACGTCGTCGATCAGCAGTAGATCGAGCGAATGGTAGCGTTCTTTAAATTCGTCAAAAGTCTTGCGCTGGTAGGCTTTAACCACATCCGAAACAAATTGTTCGGCATGGATGTAGAGAACTTTGGCGTCCGGCTGGTCGGCCAGCAGTTTGTTGCCCACGGCGTGCACCAAATGGGTCTTGCCCAAACCGACGCCGCCATAGATGAAAAGGGGGTTGTAAAGGTGCCCTGGCATGCTGGCCACGTGCATGGCCGCAGCCCGCGCCATGCGGTTGGCCGTGCCTTCCACCAGGGTGTCAAAAGTGAGCCCGGGGTTGAGCCGGTTGCGCAGCAGGCCACGGGCGCTGTCGTCGCCCGCGGGAGCCACTGCCACCGCTTCCTGCTGCGGTGAACCGGTTTGCGGATTGTTCTGAATATAAGATCTGGCAACGGCTACGCGCTGAGCGAGCGCTAACTCCAAAACGATGGATTGCCCATACAATGACTCCAACACGGCCGCAATGCGGCCGACATACTGCGCGCGGATCCAGTCCAGCGTGAAGCGGTTGGGGACAAAAAGAGTGATCCTGGAAAAGTCATCTGCCACCTGGGCGACCAGGGGTTTGATCCAGGTGTTGAACTGCTGGACGGGCAGGTCTTGGGAGAGTTGCTCGATACAGGCCTGCCATAGGGCCTGGCCTGCGTCGTTGATGTGGGAAGGGGGGGTTGCGCGTGTGCGTTCCTCTGTCATTTTGGGGCTTTTTATTGTGGATAGAGGGTGCGGTTCAAGGCCGTGGATTGTAGCTTGTCAAGGAGTTATCCACAACGCAGTAGACCGGTTTGCAGCGGGAAATCTGGGTGGTTTGCAGGGATAATCCGCTGTACGGCATTGCTTCAATCGAATAAGCCTGCGATAATTTTCGGTTTCCCTGAATGTGTTCAGGGTAATGAGACTGTGCGCGCCGTTCTGGATGAAGGCGCGTTTTCCCCTGAAATCCTCTAGGAACTCCCATGAAACGCACTTACCAACCCTCCAAGACGCGCCGCGCTCGCACCCACGGTTTCCTGGTGCGCATGAAGACCCGTGGTGGTCGCGCGGTCATCAACGCCCGCCGTGCCAAGGGCCGCAAGCGCCTGGCCGTCTGAGGCCCTGCGGGTCTCGGATCGCTCCCCGGTTTGTGCCACCAGGCTCCAGCGGGGGCGTCTTCATGCAACGGCTGAAAACGCGCCCGCAATTCCAGGCCACCATGGCCGGTGAAACTGTGGCCCGTACCACCCATTTCGCCCTGCACCGTTTGGTGCTGGGCGCTTCTTCGTGCGCGCCGCTCGAATCGGGTGTGCCGCCCTTGTTTGGCACGTCCGGTGTCTGGCTGGGTGCCATGGTGCCCAAGCGCTGGGCACGCCGGGCTGTTACGCGCAATGCCATCAAAAGGCAAATCTACGCCGTAGCGGCGGCCCTGGAGCCGCAACTGCCCCTGGATGCCCATGTGGTGCGCCTGCGCACCACGTTTGATCGCAAGCAGTTTCTCAGTGCCAGCTCCGGTGTGCTGAAACAAGCGGTGCGGGCCGAATTGCTCCAATTGTTCGAGCGTGCGGCCGCGCGCCCCTCACCCTCTGGGCGGGCGCAGGCATGATGCAGCGCTTGCTGATCCTGTTGGTCAAGGGCTACCGCCTGTTGCTCAGCCCCTGGCTGGGCTCGGCGTGCCGGTTCGAACCCACCTGCTCGGCGTATTCGCTGCAGGCCCTGCAGCAGCATGGCGCTGCGGCGGGATCCTGGTTGACGCTGGGCCGATTGGCGCGCTGTCATCCCTGGTGTGACGGGGGCCACGATCCGGTGCCGCAAGAGGCACCACGCGCCACGCGGTTGTTTTCCCGGTTGATTGCACCGGCCTCCTCTACATCCTCACCAAAGAAGTCTCCATGAACGACATCCGGCGCACCATCCTGTGGGTGATATTTGGCTTTTCCATGGTCCTGCTCTGGGACAAATGGCAGGTACACAACGGCCACAAGGCGCTTTTCTTCCCCGCGCCCGCAGCGTCGGCCAGCGCGCCTGCGGCTGAAAAAGCCGCCACGCTGCCAACAAGCGGCGCGGCCTCGGTTCCTGCAGCCACGGCCGTACAGGCCGGTGCTGCGGCCGTGCCTGGCGCTGCCGCGCAAGCTGCAGCCCCGGTGCGCCGCGAGCCGGTGGAGATCTCCACCGATGTGCTGCGCCTGCGTTTTGACAGCGAAGGCGGCTCGCTCATCCACGCCGAGCTGCTTCAGCACGTCGACCTGGTCGATCGCAGCAAGCATTTTGTTCTGTTGGATGACAGTGCCCAGCGCGTCTATATGGCCCAAACGGGGCTGATCGGCGGGGGCTTTCCCACGCACAAGACGGTGATGAATGTGGTGCCGGGCGAGCGCGAGCTCAAGGACGGGGCGCAAGAGTTGAGCGTGCGTTTCGAATCGCCCGACCTCGGCGGCGTCAAGCTCGTGAAGACCTGGACGGTCAAGCGTGGCGCCTACGACATCGCGGTGCGGCATGAAGTTGTCAACACCGGTTCAGCCCCCGTAGAGCCCAAGCTGTACCTGCAATTGGTGCGCGATGGCAACAAGCCGCCCGGAGAATCGTCGTTCTATTCCACCTTCACGGGCCCTGCGGTGTTCACCCAGGAAAAGAAATACCAGAAGGTTGAATTCAAAGCCATCGAAGAAAACAAGGCCGAGTTCGAGAAGGAAAGCAGCAGTGGCTATGTTGCCATGGTGCAGCATTACTTTGCCTCGGCCTGGCTGCTGCCCGAAGGCCAGCAGCGTGAAAACTTCGCGCGCAAGGTCGATAGCAACCTGTACTCGGTGGGCATGATTGCCGCCTTCGACAGCATCGCCCCGGGTGCCAGCAAGACGCTGGATGCACGCCTTTTTGTCGGCCCACAGGTCGAGACGTCCATGGAAAAACTGGCCCCTGGGCTGGAACTCGTCAAGGACTACGGTTGGCTCACGATTTTGTCCAAGCCGCTGTATTGGTTGCTGGACCAGTTGCACAAGATCCTGGGCAACTGGGGTTGGTCCATCGTCGGCCTGGTGATGCTGCTGAAGATCATGTTCTATTGGCTCAACGCCAAGGCGTACGCCAGCATGGCCAAGATGAAGGCCATCAACCCCAAGATCACGGAGATGCGCGAGCGCCTCAAGGACAAACCGCAGCAGATGCAGCAGGAGATGATGCGCATCTACCGTGAGGAGAAGGTCAACCCCATGGGTGGTTGCTTCCCCATCATGATCCAGATCCCGGTGTTCATTGCCCTCTACTGGGTGCTGCTCTCCAGCGTGGAGATGCGCAACGCACCGTGGGTGGGCTGGATCCATGACCTGTCTGCCCCCGATCCGTTCTTCATCCTGCCCGTGCTGATGACGCTGAGCACGCTCCTGCAGACGGCCCTGAACCCCGCGCCGCCCGATCCGATGCAGGCCAAGATGATGTGGTTGATGCCGCTGATGTTCAGCGTGATGTTCTTCTTCTTTCCCGCTGGCCTAGTGCTGTATTGGTTGACGAACAACCTGTTGTCCATCGCTCAGCAGTGGATCATCAACACCCGCATGGGCGTGCCGCCGCAGTTCAATCTGCCGAAATTTAAGTAACCCCCTGAGCGGCTGCGCCGCTTCCCCCTTTCTCTTGCGCTGCGCGCGGGAAGGGGGACGACACCAGCGCGGCGGGGCGGCCCTTGCGCGGTGTCCCTCGCTTGGGCTGCGCCAGTTTCTGGCGTCGTATCCATTCAAACCTCTGCCCATGCTGCCGCGCCACCACGAACCCATCGTTGCCATTGCCACCGCACCCGGGCGCGGGGGCGTGGGTATTGTGCGTATTTCGGGCAAGGGGCTCGCGCCGCTGGTCGAGGTGCTCTGCGGGCGCGGCTTGCAGCCGCGCGAGGCCACCTACCTGCCCTTCCGCGACGCCGCAGGCCAGCCTATCGACCAGGGCCTGGGCCTGTATTTCCCGGCACCCCACTCCTATACCGGCGAGGACGTGCTGGAACTGCAGGCCCACGGTGGCCCGGTGGTGCTGCAGCTGCTGCTGGCGCGCTGCCTGGAAGCCGCGACCCAGGCGCACCCCGTTACGGGTCAGCCCCTCCTGTCTGGCCTGCGCGTGGCCCAGCCGGGCGAGTTCACCGAACGGGCCTTTCTCAACGACAAGATCGATCTGGCGCAGGCCGAGGCCATCGCCGATCTGATCGATGCCTCGACGGCGGCAGCGGCCCGCAGCGCCAGCCGCTCGCTCTCGGGAGCGTTCTCGAACGAGATCCATGCGCTGCGCGATGCGCTGATCCACCTGCGCATGCTGGTCGAGGCGACGCTGGATTTTCCTGAAGAAGAAATTGACTTCCTGCGCAAGGCAGATGCGCGTGGGCAGCTCTCAAAATTAGAGCAGTATCTGCACCAGATACAGCAGCGGGCGCGGCAGGGTGCGTTGCTTCGTGAAGGGATCAAGGTCGTGATCGCGGGCCAACCCAACGCAGGAAAAAGCTCGCTGCTCAATGCGTTGGCCGGGGCCGAGCTGGCCATCGTCACGCCGATTGCAGGGACCACCCGCGACAAGGTGCAGCAAACCATCCAGATCGAGGGTGTGCCGCTGCATGTGATCGACACGGCCGGGCTGCGCGACAGTCAGGATGAGGTGGAACGCATCGGCATCGCCCGTGCCTGGGATGAAATCGCAGGCGCTGATGCCGTGCTCTTTTTGCATGACCTTACGCGCTGCGGCCTGCCCGACTACCAGTCGGCTGACGATGCGATCGCCCACGCCATGACCGAGAGGGTGTCGGCGTCGGTGCCAGTCATCCATGTCTGGAACAAGAGCGATTGCAACGGCTCCGTAGCTGCGGAATCAGGTGTTCGAGTGTCTGC
>JAUYGP010000661.1 GCA_030690515.1 Giesbergeria sp. | reverse complement strand
ACTGCGCCGAGCGCCATGTTCCGCACCAGCGCTGCGGCAAACTGGTGGTGGCCACGGATGCCGCGCAGTTGCCTGCCTTGCAGGCAGTGCAGCGCCACGCACAGGCCAATGGCGTGCTCGACCTGCAGTGGCTCGACCGCTCTGCGGCGCAGGTGCTGGAACCTGCCCTTGAATGTGTGGCTGCCCTGCATTCGCCCAGCACCGGCATTGTGGACAGCCACGGGCTGATGCTGGCCTTGCTGGGAGATCTGGAGCACCACGGTGGAGTTTTGGCACTCAATTCGCCTCTGGCGCACGCCCAGTGCGCGCAAAAAGCTATTGAATTGATAGCAGAAGACGGCACGCGATTGCGTGCAACAACTGTGGTGAACGCGGCTGGTCTGGCTGCCCCCGGCCTGGCTGCGCGGTTTGCGGGAATGGACCCGGTGCATGTACCGCAGGCGTGCTATGCCAAGGGCAACTATTTCACGCTCAATGGTCGGGCGCCATTCTCGCGCCTGATCTATCCCGTGCCTGAAGCCGCAGGCCTGGGCGTGCACCTGACGCTGGACCTGGGTGGCCAGGCCAAGTTTGGCCCCGATGTGCAATGGGTGGACAGTGCCGACGATCTGTTGGTTGATGCCACGCGGGGCGATGCTTTTTACGCACAAGTTCGAAAATACTGGCCGGAGCTGCGCGATGGGGCGCTGGCGCCGGGCTACGCCGGCATTCGCCCCAAGGTGCGCGGCCCGCAGGGCCTGATGACCGACTTTTGTATCCAGGGGCCGGCAGTGCACGGGGTACCCGGCCTGGTTCAGCTGTTTGGAATCGAATCTCCTGGCCTGACCAGCGCGCTGGCCATCGGTGCCCATGTCGCTGCTCTGCTGCAAAACTGACGGGTGACAGCCGCATCCAACCAACTTTCTTGCGGGGTTTTGTCCATCATCGCTAAGATGGGCCCATGGTGGTCGCAAATTGGCACCTGCGGTCATGCCTGATTTGTATTTTCATGAAAGGCTGATATGACGACTTCTGCAAACGATGTACTCCAAAGCACCCAGACCGAGTTGGAGAAGCTGGTGACCGATCTGCGCGCACTGATGTCCAACAAGGATTTTGACGGGGTGCCCGAGATCAAGATGCTGCGCCAGCGCCTGGACGATGGCATTCACAACGCGCGTGACTCTGCTGTGCGGGCTGCCCAGGAAGCTGCGCGCCAGGCCAAGGATGCCGCACGCGCCGCCGACCGTTATGCCCACGACGAGCCTTGGCGTGTTGCCGGTGCTGCCATGGCTGTGGGCGCGCTGGTGGGATTCCTGCTTGCACGCCGTTGACGCGGCCGAGCCCGTGCGGGAAGGGGTACAAGAGAAAAGGGGAATGCGATGAACTGGATTTCCCTGCTCGGACTTGAAACCCTTGTCCTGCGCTGGCGCGCCGCAGCCATGGAAGGCGCCATGGCCCTTGAAGACCGGGCCGAGCTGGCCCGTCTTGAGTGGCGCGATCAGAAACGAAGGATTGGCCAGTTATTGCTGCTGGGCATTGCCGTGGCGGCGCTGACCGTGGTGGCGATGGTTCTTCTTTCGCTGGCTTTGTTGGTGCAGTTCTGGGATACGCCACACCGTTCGCTGGTAGCCTGGTTGGTGGCAGCCTTGTGGCTGTTGGTGTGGGGCGGCGCCCTGGCCACATTGCTGTCGGTCGCCCGCCAGGCAGGCAATGCCTTTGCGCTGACCCGCCAGGAGTTGCAGCAGGACTGGCGCGAAATCAAGGAGCAACTGTGAGCACGCCTCTTCCTTCACCCGTGCCCGCAGCGCGGCATCCCAGTGCCCAACAGCAACGGGTGCTTGAGCGCATTGCGGCCCAGCGGGCCAGACTGCGTGCCCGCAGTGCGCAGCGCCATCAACTGCAGACTGAAGCCGGTAATGCTCAGGGCGTATCTCCTGATGCGCCCATGCTTCAGCGGTTGGCGATGTTTGCCAAGCTGCACCCTGTGGCTGTGACCGCCGTGTTGGGCGCGGCACTGGTCGCCGGGCCGCGACGCTTGGTGCGCTGGGTGGGGGTGGTTTTGCCACTCATCATGCAGCTGCGCGGGCGTTAAGCCCCACCCATTCCGTCAGGCCAGATTTTTGAGTGCGCGCGCCGTGCGTGCCACGATCGCCGGGCCCTCGTAAATCAGGCCGGTGTAAATCTGCACCACGTCGGCGCCTGCGCGGATCTTGCTGACGGCATCCTCCGGGCCCATGATGCCGCCCACCCCAATGATGGGGAAGCGGCTGCCCAGGGCGGCGCGCAACTGGCGGATGACCTGGTTGCTGGCCTTCAGAACGGGCGCGCCGCTCAGGCCGCCGGTTTCTTCGGCGTGGCGCATGCCTTGCACCGCAGCACGGCTGATGGTGGTGTTGGTGGCGACTACGCCGTCCATGCCGTGGCGCTGGAGCGTCGCGGCAATCACGGCCACTTGGGCTTCGTCCAGGTCGGGCGCAATCTTCACAAAGATCGGCACGCGGCGCGGTTGGCCGTCGGCCTTGCGGTGCTGCCCGGCCAGTTGTTCGCGTCGCTCGGCAATGGCGCCGAGCAGGCTGTCCAGGGCTGCGTCGCTTTGCAGTGCGCGCAGGTTCTGGGTATTGGGCGAACTGATATTCACCGTCACATAGTCTGCATGGGGGTAAACGCCATCGAGGCAGGTGAGGTAGTCGCGCGTGGCCTCTTCGATGGGCGTGGTGGCGTTCTTGCCGATGTTCAGGCCCAGCAGCATGGGCTGCTGCTGCTTGGTACGGAATTTCGCCTGCTGCACGTTGTGGAGAAAAGCGTCCAGCCCGTCGTTGTTGAAACCCAGCCGGTTGATGAGTGCCCGCGCTTCGGGTAAGCGGAACATGCGCGGCTTGGGATTGCCCGG
>JAUYGP010000626.1 GCA_030690515.1 Giesbergeria sp. | reverse complement strand
CAGCATGGGCTACGGGCTGCCCGCAGCCGTAGGCGCACAGCGCCTGTGGCCCGAGCGCACGGTGGTGGTGTTTGCGGGCGACGGCGACTTCCTCATGCACGGCCAGGAGTTCGCGACCGCCGTTCAGTACCGGCTGCCCATCCTCGTGGTGCTGCTGGACAACGGCATGTACGGCACCATCCGCATGCACCAGGAGCGCGAATACCCGCACCGCGTAAGCGGAACGCAGCTACAAAACCCCGACTTCGCGGCCTATGCCAAAGCGTTTGGCGGTCATGGCGAGCGTGTGGAGCGCACAGAAGACTTCGCCCCTGCTTTTGCACGCCTGCGCGAACAGGCGCAGACGACGCGGCTGCCCGTTCTGCTGCACTGCCTGATCGACCCCGAGGCGATCACACCCACAAGGTCGTTGAGCCAGATACGAGGTGGCTAAACAATGAGCACACTCCAGCAAAAGTTGGTCGAGAATCGGAATCGCCGTCGTCGTGATGAACTCCTTACATCAGCCCCTGCAGGACTGGCGTCAGCACTGATGGCAACAGAGTTTTGCAGCGATCCCAAAATAGTCGAAAATGCCGCGTTCGCAACATGGGACACGACGACAGATACCTGGACGACTACTCGCGGCATTGTTCAAACTTGGCGAAAGCACGACTGCATTTCGTGGGCAGCGCTTGTTGCCTATTTGAAGTCCCTTTCGTTCTCGAACAACCTTGTTGGCTGGTTCTTCTTTGAAGTTGACGGCCCCTATTTCAAGATCTCTTCAGCAGAGTTTGAGCGTTTGATAGACCCAATTGCTCGCTATTGCGAGGACATGGGGAAATACGACTTCGGGTGGATTTCATCAAGTGAAGATTGCGGAGTCATAGTGGAGTTCGACCACACATCCTTCTGCAAAAACGACTATTTTGTTTGCATTTGGGGTGAAGTTTCGCAGTTTGACAGTTTGACAGTTGAAGTACCGCTCAAACAATAAGGCGTCGCAAGAACGGAATGCTATTTATTTAATAGCATCTGTCGTGCGTTTATTGGGCGCTGGAGCCTGATTTTTCTCAAACCCCTCCGCCACCCAATCCCGCTGAGTCGCACCACCCTCCAGCGCCAGCAGCACCCGCTTGCGCGGCAGGCCGCCGCCAAAGCCGGTGAGGCTGCCGTCGCTGCCGATCACGCGGTGGCAGGGCACGATGATGGAGACCTTGTTCTGCCCATTGGCCGCCGCCACGGCGCGCGTGGCGCTGGGGCGGCCGATGGCGCGGGCCTGTTCGGCATAGCTGCGTGTCTGGCCATGGGAAATCGCCAGCAGGGCCTGCCAGGCGCTGAGCTGGAAGGGAGTGCCCACCAGGTCCAGCGGCACGCCAAAGCGCTGGCGCTGCCCGGCGAAATATGCGGCGAGTTCGTGCGCCGTCTGGGCCAACACCGCGCCGTCGCCCGACTGCACCGGGCCGCTGCGTGCGGCCTCGACCTGGGCCAGTTCGCGCTGCACGCCGCCCTGGCCCACGAATTCAACCTGGAAACGGCAGTTGGATATGCCCGCCGGTGCCGTGATATGGGTGTCAGGCAAGGCGAGACGACGCGGCGGGCTCCGGCCCGCAAGGAGGAACAACGCCGCATGGCGCCCTAAGCGCGGTGCTGGCGGGTGCATAGCGCTTTCACCCATCAGGTGAACACCATCGAAGCCATCAACGGTCGATTTCATGCGGCTTCGCAAGAGATACAAAGCGGTCAACTGCCTTTTCTAGGTTCAAGCAGGCACAGGCCCTGGGGCGAGGGAGGCCACGGCCAGCATCTCGCCCAAGGGGGTGGAGAGCTGGCGCGAGAGCAAGGCCATGGGCCGGATGATCAGGCGATCTGATCCAATGCCGTGCGCAACTGCCCCACGGTGCGCTCCACGTTGTGCCACTTGTCCAGGCCAAACAGGCCGATGCGAAAGCTCTTGAAGTCTGGCCCCTCGTCGCACTGCAGGGGCACGCCGCCCGCCGTTTGCAGGCCCACAGCGGCGAACTTGCTGGCGTTCTGGATGCCAGGGTCGGTGGTGTAACTCACCACCACGCCCGGCGCCTTCCAGCCGACTGCGGCCACGCTGGGGAAGCCCTTGCTCTCCATCAGTGCACGCACTTGGGCGCCCAGTTCGATCTGCTCCTGGCGCACCTTGTCAAAACCGTACTCCCGCGTTTCCAGCATCACTTCACGCAGGCGTACCAGCGCGTCGGTGGGCATGGTGGTGTGGTAGGCGTGCTGGCCTTTTTCGTAGCCCTCGGCGATCTGCATCCACTTCTTCAGGTCGCACGCGAAGCTGCTGCTCGTCGTGCCGTCGATGGCCTGGCGCGCGCGTTCGCTGAGCATCACCATGGCGCAACAGGGCGAGCCGCTCCAGCCCTTCTGCGGGGCCGAGATCAGCACGTCCACGCCCGTGGCCTGCATGTCCACCCACATCGCCCCCGAGGCCACGCAGTCGAGCACGAACAGCGCGCCCACTTCGTGTGCGGCAGCGCTGATGGCGCGCAGGTAGTCGTCGCTCAGGATGATGCCGCTGGCGGTTTCGACATGGGGTGCAAACACCACTTTGGGTTTCTCGGCGCGGATAGCGGCCACCACTTCCTCGGCCGGGCACGGTGCCCAGGGCGCCTGCGGGCCGTCGCCCTGCTTGCGGGCCTTGCACACGATGGCGCCACCGCCCAGTCCTTTGTCGGCATCAAAAATCTGGCTCCAGCGGTAGCTGAACCAGCCGTTGCGCACGATCAGCACTTTTTGCTGGTTGGCAAACTGGCGCGCCACGGCCTCCATGCCGAAGGTGCCGCTGCCGGGCACCAGTACGGCGGTGTGGGCGTGGTAGACCTCTTTGAGCGTGCCCAGAATGTCCTGCATGACGCCGGTGAAGCGTTTGGACATGTGGTTGAGCGCGCGGTCGGTGTAGACCACCGAAAACTCCAGCAAACCGTCGGGATCAATATCGGGCAAAAGACCGGGCATGTGGGAACTCCGTGATGGGTGCGATAAGGCCTGCGCCGGGCTGGCTTGCCCGGTGCGGCTGACAAGCGTTTCAGCTTAGCACGGCCACCGCGTGAACAGGGCACGCCCCTGCCCGCGCCACGGCCTTGCCACGGGCCGGGCGCAAGGATTACCAGGTGTCGATAAAGCGCACGCCGGGCGCGCCCACACGGGCCGAGGCCAACCCCCGCGCCAGCCAGGCGCGCGTGTCCAACGGGTCGATTACGGCGTCGATCTCCAGCGTGGCGGCCATGTGCATGGCTTCGCCATTGGCATACGACTTGGCGACCAATTTTTGGTACAACGCCTCGCGCTCGGGGCCTTCGGGCAGGGCTTCGAGTTCTTTCTTGAAGCCCAGGCGCACCGCGCCCTCCAGCCCCATGGCGCCAAACTCCCCTGTGGGCCAGGCCACGGTGAACACGGGCGCGTGCATGCCGCCCGCCGCCATGCCCATGGCGCCCAGGCCGTAGCCTTTGCGCAGCACCACGCTGAAAAACGGCACGCGCAGGTGTGCGGCAGTGACGAACATGCGGCTCACATGGCGCACCTGCGCGGTCTGCTCGACCTCGGGGCCGACCATGAAGCCGGGCGTGTCGATCAGGCTGACGAGCGGCAGGCCATGGGCGTTGCACAGCTGCATGAAGCGCGCGGCTTTGTCGGCCGCATCGGCGTCGATGGCGCCGCCCAGGTGCAGCGGGTTGTTGGCGATCAATCCCACGGGGCGCCCCTCGATGCGCGCCAATGCCGTGTGGATGCCGGTGCCAAAGCCGGTGCGCAGCGCCAGCAGGCTGCCTTCGTCCACCAGGCCCGCCATGGCGGCGCGGGTGTCGTACACGCGCAGGCGGTTTTCGGGCACCACGCTGCGCAGGGCACGCTGGTCGGGCGCACTCCAGTCGGCCCGGCGACC
>JAUYGP010000621.1 GCA_030690515.1 Giesbergeria sp. | reverse complement strand
ATCGTGATCCGACCCCAATGCCTGCGCTGCGCCCGGCGGCTGGTAGTGCGCTGCGATGAGCGCGCGGTAGCGGTCCACCTCGTGCTCCCAGCGAACCTCGTCCCACGCCAGATGCGGGGCGCACAGGGCCTGGATGCGCGGCAAGTGGTCCAGGCCACCGCGCGGCAAAAGAATGCCCAGCCGCGTGCGGCGCAGCAGCAGGTCGTCGAGGTGCTGCACGGCTTCGCGTTGGGCTGCGATGGCCAGCTCCAGCCACAGGGTCTGGGTGCCGGGGATGGTGTGCAAATCGCCGTCTCGGGCACCTTCACTCCACTCGGCCGCAAAGGCGCCGTAGCGTGCAGTGAGGCGCTGGCGTACGGCCGGGCTCCAGTGGGGGTCGAGCCTTGGGGCAGGGGTGAACAGGGGCGCATCGTCTTTCGCAAACGACTTGCCCGCATGCGGCGCTGCCAGGGCCAGCGCATCCTGCGCCATCAGCCGAAAGGTGGTGAGCTTGCCACCCGCCAGTGTGACCAAGCCGGATTCGTCGCGCACCACATGGTCGCGTGTGGCCTTGGATGCATCCTGCTGGCCGTCGTCAATGACAGGGCGCACGCCCGCGTAGCAGGCGCTGATGTCGGCAGCAGTGACCTGCGCTGCGGGGAACTGGTCGTTCACGGCATCCAGCAAATAGGCCACCTCCGCAGGGGTGATGCTCGCTTCCACATCCAGATCGGCGCGGTGGTCCAGATCGGTGGTGCCCACCAGCGTCGCGCCCTCCCAGGGGTAGAAAAAGACCGGACGGCCATCCTGGGGGTGCATGAAGCTGATGCTTTGCGCCACCGGCAGGCGCCAGAACGGCAGCACCAAATGGCTGCCGCGCAGCGGGCGGAGCAGCGGCGCAGCGCCCACGCCCGCCCGCAGGCGGTCGGCCCAGGCGCCGGTGGCGTTGACCACGGCGCGGGCCTGCACAGTGTGGCTTTGGCCGGTGAGGCTGTCTTTGGTCACCACGCCGGTGACTTTGCCGTTGGCCGTGTGCAGGCATTCAACGGCCATGTAGTTGAGCAGCGTTGCGCCATCGCGCCGGGCTTCGAGCAGCACGCGCCAGACCAGGCGGGCGTCGTCGGTCTTGGCGTCCGGGAACACCAGGGCGCCGCGCAGGCCGGGTGGCGCCAGGCCCGGTGCCAGCGCCTGCGTGGTGGCGAGGTCGGCGTAAAAGTGGCTGCGCTGCCCCGCCATCAGGTCGTACACCACCAGGCCGGTCTGCATCAGCCAGCGGCCGGGCTTGCGGCCCGGGCAGTCGGCAAACAGAAAGCTTTGCGGCTCCACCAGGCCCGGCGCTTCGCGCAGCAGGCGCTGGCGTTCGCGCACCGAGTGCAGGGTGGTCTTGAGGTCGCCTTCCTTGAGGTAGCGCAGCCCGCCATGCACTAATTTTGACGAGCGGCTGGACGTGCCCCAGGCAAAGTCGCGTTGTTCGAGCAGCAGCACGCTCCAGCCGCGCCGCGCGGCCTGCTGCGCCAC
>JAUYGP010000617.1 GCA_030690515.1 Giesbergeria sp. | reverse complement strand
CGCCTGCCCGACCTGGAAGATGCCCTGCGCCAGAGCCAGAACCACGCCAACGAGCAGCGCAGCGCCGTGGTGCAGGTACAGCAACAAATACAGGTGCTGGCGGCCGAACAGCGCAACATCGACGAACAAAGCCGCCAGTTTGAAACCCGTTTCGAGCGCCTGCGCGCCGACCGCAACGCCCTGGCCGCCCCGGACGAGGCCCGCCTGGCCAACCTGCGCAGCCAGCTCGACGAAGCCCAGGAAGCGCAGGAATTGACCGCCGCCCGGCTGGAAGAACTGCAAGAAACCGTGCCCCGGCTCGACGAAGAGCGGCGCGAGCGCCAGCAGGCCGTGAACCAGGAAACTGCGCGCCAGACCGACCTGTCGGCGCGCATGGAAGCCCTCAAGGCACTGCAGGAAAAGGTCAAAACCGACGTCAAACTACGCCCCTGGCTGGCCAAGCACGGGCTTGACGGCCTGCAGGGCCTGTGGAGCCGCATCCATATCGAGCCCGGCTGGGAAAACGCCCTGGAAGCCGCCCTGCGCGAGCGATTGAGTGCACTGGAAGTCGGGCGCCTGGACATGGTGCGTGGCTTTGTGGGCGCTGCCGGTGCCGACGCCCCACCGGCCCGACTGGCGTTTTTTACGGCTCCGGCCGGTGCCGCCCCCACGCCCGCAGGCAGCCTGCCCCGCCTGGCCGACCTGCTGCGCCTGGAAGATGCAGGCCTGCGCACCGTGCTGACCGACTGGCTGCAGGGCTGCTACACCGCCCAGACCCTGGACGAAGCCCTGAACCGGCGCGGCCAGTTGCAGGCCGGTGAAGCTATTTTTGTGCCCGGCGGCCATGCGGTGACGGCGCACAGCGTAGGCTTTTATGCCCAGGATTCTGAACAATCGGGTCTGCTGGCCCGCGCCCAGGAAATCGAGCACCTCGAAAAAGAGCTGCGCGCCCAGGCGCTGATCAGCGACGAGGCGCGCACCGCGCTGGTGCGGGCCGAATCAGGCTACGCCGACGCGGCGCAGCGCCTGACCAGCGTGCGCCGCGAAGCCAGCGAGGCCCAGGGCCGCGCGCATGAGCTGCAGGTCGAACACCTGCGCCTGTCCCAGCTGGTGGAGCAGACGCGCGCGCGCAGCGAACAAATCGGCGCCGATCTGGCCGAAGTCGAGGCGCAACTGGCCGACCTGCAGGAGCGCCGCGTGACGGCCGAAGCGCGCTTTGAAGAACTCGACATGCAACTGGCCGACAGCCAGGAGCGCCACGCCCAACTGGGCGACCGCGTGATCGAGGCCGAGCGCAAGCTGGCTGAAAGCCGCGAACAGCAGCGCAGCCTGGAGCGCCAGGCCCAGGAAGCCACGTTTTCACAACGCAGCCTGGAAGCCCGCCGCGCCGAGCTGGCGCGCACGCTGGACACGGCCGACACCCAGGCCCGCGCCCTGCAAGATGAACGCCAACGCGCGCAGGGCGAACTCGAACGCTTGTCCGATGCCGCCGCGCAAGGTGGTCTCCAAGACGTGCTGGCGCTCAAAATGGAGCGTGAAAAGCAACTGGCCGCCGAGCGCAACCAGTACGACGACCTGACCGCCCGGCTGCGGGCCAGCGATGAGCGGCGCATGCAGCTTGAGCGCGCCATGGACCCGCTGCGCGCGCGCATCACCGAACTGCAGCTCAAGGAACAGGCTGCGCGTCTTGGGCTGGAGCAATACACCACGCTGTTGCAGGACGCCCAGGCCGACCTGGAGGCCGTGGCCCTTTCGGTGGCCGATGGCAAAGTGCGCCTGTCGGGCCTGCAGACCGATATTGATCGCCTGCACCGCGAGATTGCCGCGCTGGGCGCGGTGAACCTGGCCGCACTGGAAGAACTGGCCATCGCCAGCGAACGCAAGAACTTCCTCGACGCCCAGACCGCCGACCTGACGGAGGCCATGAACACACTGGAAAGCGCCATTCGCAAGATCGACGCCGAAACACGCGACATGCTGTCGAGCACGTTTGATGCCGTCAACCTGCATTTCGGGCGCATGTTCCCCGAGTTGTTTGGTGGTGGACAGGCGCGGCTCGTCATCACGGGCGACGAAATTCTTGATTCCGGCGTGCAGGTCATCGCCCAGCCGCCGGGCAAGAAAAACCAAACCATTCACCTGCTCTCGGGCGGCGAGAAGGCGCTCACCGCCATTGCGCTGGTGTTCGCCATCTTCCAGCTCAACCCGGCGCCGTTTTGCCTGCTGGACGAGGTGGACGCACCGCTGGACGACGCCAACACCGAGCGCTATGCCAAACTCGTGACCAGCATGAGCAAGCAGGGCACCCAGTTTCTGTTCATCAGCCACAACAAGATCGCCATGGAAATGGCCGAGCAACTGATCGGCGTGACCATGCAGGAACAGGGCGTTTCGCGCATCGTGGCGGTCGACATGGAATCGGCCCTTTCGATGGCCGACGCCTGATATCCCTACACATTTCGCACCATGAGCACCCTGCAAATCAGCCTGGCGATCATTGGCGGCTTGCTATTGGCCCTGATCGTGGCCTACAACGCCTGGACCACCCACCGCAACACCCCGCGCAAGGCGCTGCCGCCCGAGGCGGAGCGCAAGCCCGAGGCCTCGCCCCGCCAGGAGCCTGCGATGGACGCCGAGCTTGCGCCGGTGTCCGTCAGCGCAGTGCATGGCCTGGACCACGGCCCCGACCCAGCCCTGCACGGTGTAGACCTGGACGACGCCCTGGAGCTGCCCGTGCCGCCCCTGGGCAATCACGACCGCTGGGGCCTGCTGGACCCGCTGATCGACGCCATTGCCCCCATCGCCCCCGAGCACCTGGTCTCGGGCGAGGCG
>JAUYGP010000596.1 GCA_030690515.1 Giesbergeria sp. | reverse complement strand
GCCATGCGCCATGTTGATGACGCCCATCAGCCCGTAGGTGATGGCCAGGCCCAGGGCGACGAGCAGCAGGATGGAGCCCAGGCTGATACCCGAGAACATGGCCGCCAGCCATTCGCCCCAGCGCAGGCGCTCTTCCACGCTTTTGAGGGCGGCTTGCATGGCGGCCTTGACCTTGGGGTCGGCCTCCACGCGCAGTTGTTCGAGCAGCACGGTGCGCGAAGCCGGGTTGCCGCTGGCAGCCAGGTGCTGCGCCGCGTCCAGGCGGCGGGCCGGGTCACTGCTGGCAATCAGCGTGCGGGCGCGGATGTTTTCCAGCAGGGCTTTTAGCCCAGCATTTTTCTCACTGGCCAGCGCCTGCTCAATGGCGGGAAGGCCCGCTTCGTCGGACTCTTCGAGCAGCACATCAATCGCCGCGCGGCGCTGCGCCACGTCGCTTGAGCGAAGTTGCAGCGCAGCCAGCGCATTGCCCAGCGCACCGCGCATGCGGTTGTTATTGATGATGTCCTCGGCGTCCTCGGGCAGCGGCACAGCGGCGCCCGTGACCGGGTCGCGCCCTTGGTCGTCCTGCACCACGATGGGCTGATCGCCCACCATCTTGACGGCGTCGTCCTGCAAGGCACGGATGAAGGCCACGGTGGCGTCGTCGGGCGTGGCAAGGGCGGCCTGCACCGCAGCAATGCGCGCATCGGTATCGCCCACGACCATGGCCCGCGCCGCATCCAGCGTAAGCGCGTGCGCCTGCCACGCCGCACACAGCAGCAGGCAGGCAGTCAGGCGTTGAAGAGTTTTAAAAAGCATGGGCTGATCAGTGACAAAAAAACGAACCCGGCCGCAGAGCAAACGCAGCCCCATACCAGCACCCCCGCGCAAGGGCCGCCCCGCCGCGCTGGGGGTGTCCCCCTTCCCGAATTGCGTAGCGATTCGAGAGAAGGGGGAAGGCGCACAGCGCCTCAGGGGGATGCCCCGAACCCTCCCGCGCAAGGGCCGCCCCGCCGCGCTGGCGGCGTCCCCCCTCCGCAGCGCGCAGCGCTGCCAGAGAGGGGGTGAAGGCGCGCAGCGCCTCAGGGGGGTGTCACTTCACCTCGGGTTCGTCTTTCTTCTTGTCATTGCCTTCGATGTACGGGCTCCACGGCTTGGCCTTGACCGGGCCGGGCGTCTTCCACACCACGTTGAACTGGCCGTCGGCCTTGATTTCGCCGATGAACACGCTCTTGTGCAGGTGGTGGTTCTTCTCGTCCATCTTGCTGACGATGCCGCTGGGTGCCTTGAAGGTCTGGCCCGCCATGGCGGCAATCACCTTGTCCACGTCCGTGCTCTTGGCCTTCTCGACAGCCTGCTTCCACATGTGGATGCCGATCCAGGTGGCTTCCATCGGGTCGTTGGTGAGGGGCTTGTCCATGTGGCCCGGAATCTTCTTGGCGCGGGCGTAGTCGCTCCACTGCTTGATGAAGGCGGTGTTGGTGGGGTTCTTGATCGACATGAAGTAGTTCCATGCCGCCAGGTGGCCTACCAGCGGCTTGGTGTCCACACCGCGCAGTTCTTCCTCGCCCACGCTGAAGGCGACCACGGGCACGTCCTTGGCCTTGAGGCCCGCGTTGCCAAGCTCTTTGTAGAACGGCACGTTGCTGTCGCCGTTGATGGTCGAGACCACCGCCGTCTTGCCGCCCTGGCTGAACTTCTTGATGTCGGCGACGATGGTTTGGTAGTCGCTGTGGCCAAACGGCGTGTATTTCTCGTCGATGTCGGCGTCCTTCACACCCTTGGATTTGAGGTAGGCGCGCAGGATTTTGTTGGTGGTGCGCGGGTACACGTAGTCGGTGCCCAGCAGCACCCAGCGCTTGGCACCGCCGCCGTCCTTGCTCATCAAATAGTCCACCGCAGGAATGGCTTGCTGGTTGGGCGCGGCGCCGGTGTAGAACACGTTTTTCGACAGCTCTTCACCCTCGTACTGCACGGGGTAGAACAGCAGGCCGTTCATTTCTTCGACCACGGGCAGCACGCTCTTGCGGCTCACGCTGGTCCAGCAGCCAAAGATGACCGAGACCTTGTCCTGGCCGAGCAATTGTTTGGTTTTTTCGGCAAACAGCGGCCAGTTGGACGCCGGGTCCACCACCACGGGCTCGAGCTTCTTGCCCAGCACGCCGCCCTTGGCGTTAATGTCGTCGATGGCCATGAGCACCGTGTCCTTGAGCACTGTCTCGGAGATGGCCATGGTGCCCGAGAGGCTGTGCAGCACACCGACCTTGATGGTGTCCTGCGCGTGCGCGGGCAGGCTTGAGAGCCCGGCGATCGTGGCGATGGCCGCAAGGGCCTTGAGCGAATAGCGACGTTGCATGCTTGCTTCTCCAGGTTGAAGGATTCGTTGGCGCCCTGTGGGGTGCGCTGGAGTCCATTCTGGAGAGATGCTGCAGTGCGGGATATACGCCGGGTGGCGTACATGGCGGCCTCGGCGCAGCCCACCACGCAGCCATGGGGGCAAGGCATACCGCAGTGGCGCCTGCCCACGGTGCTGGACACAAATCCATCCGGCGACAGTCGGGCCGTCGTGGATCGCAGAAGTGCGGGCGCGTGATTTTTGCTTCTATTTTATAGCTGCTAGCGCTTTACAGGTAAGCGCTTAAGCCTATTTTTATCAAAATTCTATAGGCCTGCATTTGCTGTTCGCCCCACGCCGCCCGCACAGGCGGGCTCCGGTGATCAGCGTGCCGTGCCGGTCTTAACCAGGCTCAATGAGCATATGCACCACAGGAACGCAACCATGCTGCACATCAGCGCAGTACACAGTGTTGCGCCCAGTTTCCTTGGCGCGGTAGAGGGCCTTGTCGGCCCGGTTCACCAACTCTTCAAAGCTGAGCCCGGAGCCCTTGTGCATCGTGGCCACACCAATGCTCACGGTGACCGAAACGCTCACCCCCTCGTCATTGACGGACACGCTCAGCGCGGCCACCTCTTGGCGCAGTGATTCGGCCACGCGCAAGGCGCTGACACCATCGGTTTCGGGCAGCACAATGACGAACTCTTCCCCCCCGTAACGCGCCACGATGTCCACCCCGCTGCGTTTGCCCGCCGCACAGGCCTGGGCCACGGCGCAGATCATGCGATCGCCCGCAAGGTGCCCCCAGACGTCGTTGACCGCCTTGAACAGGTCAATGTCCACCACCATCAGCGACAGCGGGTGGTCGAAACGCTCGGTGCGCTTGCATTCGTTGGCCCCCATCTCCATGAGCGTGCGCCGGTTGGCCAGGCCGGTCAGTGGGTCATGGGCCGCCAATAGTTCCAGCGCGGCGTTCAGCTCTTGCAACAGCGTGTTCTGCTCGACCAGTTGACGGTTGATCTGCGCAATCTCGTCTTCTTTCTGCTTGCGATCATGGATGTTGAAGGTCACGCCAATCAGGCGTTTGCCCGGGGTGGCGCTGCTGCGGTCCATGATGCGCCCGTAGTTGGCAAACCAAATCCACTCGCCCGCCTTGGAGCGCAGACGGAACTCGGCGCGGTATTGCGGCGTGGTGCCCGCCACATGGTCGGCCACCGCGTGCTGCACCCTCTCCAGGTCGCCGGGGTGGAACAGGCCAAAGATGTCCTGCACGCCCGAGACGATTTCGTCCTCGGTGAAACCCAGCTCCAGAAACGTCTTGGTGGCCTTGTGGGTGACCTGGCCGCTCACCAGGTCGTTCTCCCACAGGTCCAGCCCGGCGGCTTCGAGCACCAGCTCCAGCCGCTCTCTGTTCAGGTCTGCTTCGTTCGCCATGGCGTGTGCGTAATTTCGGCAGATCGATGAGCTACCCCACCACGGGCCAGCACGGCAGTGACCGCCGCAGTCAATTCAAAATCCCCCAGCCCGTCGTTGTAAAAAGTGCCCATTGTTCGCCCTCTTCGCTGGCGAGGACGATACGCCTGCCGGGTGGCTTGTCAATCCGCTGCATCCCCCGCGCCAGCGCCACAAAAACGGGATAGGCACCCAGACTCGCCACGCCGTGGGCCACTGGGCGCCGCCGACGTGCTCTGCGAAAAATCCGGCTGCAGACGCAAAAAAATATTCAAAATAGATAGCAATAAACTATTCATGGATAAGCGGTAGATACCAAAAACACTCCGAAACTCACCCTTCAAACTGCGGATGCAGTTGCCGTATGCGGTTCATCGCCATGGCCGCTGCCGCCGTGCGGGTCTCTACTCCCAGCTTGGCGAACACGCGCTCCAGGTGCTTCTTCACCGTGGCGGGGCTGGCGCCCAGGATGTCGCCAATGTCGCGGTTGATCTTGCCCTTGAGCACCCAGTACAGCACCTCGGCCTCGCGCGCGGTGAGCTTGAACGACAGACTCATGGACTCGATGATCTTGGCGTCGGACACCTCGCGCATCACCAGGAGCCAGTCGCCCCCGCCCGCGCTGTCGCCCGCCTGCTGGTGCAGCCGAAAGGTCAGGCGCCGCGCACCCCGCTCGATGGCCAGGCGCGGCGGTTCTGCCAGTGCATGCGCCAGCAGCTCGGCGGCATTGTCGGCCAGCACATGGCGGCGCAGCCAGGTCTGCACGGGCTCGGGCGCCCACTGGCCAAACGCAGTGGGCGTGCCGTCGGGCCCTGGCTGGCCAAAGTAGCTTTGCAGCAGCTCGCGCGCCAGCGGCGTTTGCCAGACGATGCGGCCATCCACGGCGCGCACGGTGATGCTGGCGTAGCCGAAGGCATCCAGCGCGTTGCGCGCCTCACGCGCCTGCCGTGCGTCCTGCCGGGCGCTCCGTGCTGCGCCCAGGTGCACGCCCATGCGGGCCATGACCTCGCGCGGCTTGATGGGTTTGGTGACATAGTCCACCCCACCCGCCTCCAGCGCGGCCACCAGGTGCTCGGTTTCGGTCAGGCCGGTCATGAAAATGATGGGAATGTGCGCCGTGGCAGGCGATGCCTTGAGGCGCCGGGCCACCTCGAAACCGTCCATGCCCGGCATCATGGCGTCGAGCAGCACAATGTCGGGCAGGGCCTGCGCGGCGCGCTGTAGCGCGGCTTCGCCGTGCAGCGCGACCAGCACGGTGTAGCCCGATTCATCGAGCGCATCGTGGAGCAGGGCCAGGTTGTCGGGCACGTCGTCCACGATGAGCACAACATCGCCCTCGCCGCGCGCGGGCAGGGTCGCCTGCGTGAGGGACAGGGCATCTGCAGTGCTCATAGGGTCGCGCCGTTCAGGCCTTGCGCCATGGCTTCGAACTGGAACTGCTGCGCCAGGGTGCGCATGCACTGCACGAAGGGGGCGTGCGCGCTGTCGCCTGCTTCCAGCGCATCGAGCGCCTGCAGGATGCCGCGGTAGTAGCCCAGTTCCAGCGCAGCGGCCAGCGGGGCCAAGGCGCGCGCATCGGGCAGCGCCAGTGGGAACGTGGCGTTTGCGCCAGGCCTGTCTGGCGCCAGGGCTGCAGGCGGCGCATCGTGCTGCCAGTCCAGGGCCAGCCGCTGACCCAGCCAGTCCAGCAGTTCGGCGTGGCGCAGGGGTTTGACGAGGAAGTCGCCCTCGGCGATGCCGACGTCATTCTCCAGCCCCCGGTCAAAGGCATTGGCCGACACGATGGCGCACTGCACGCCGGGGAGCCGCATCTGTCGAATGCGCCGCAGCGTCTCCCAGCCGTCGATGCCCGGCATGGCCAGGTCCATCAGGATGGCGTGGGGGCGGTAGCCAGCGGCCAGCAAGTCCAGCGCGTCGTGCCCGCTGGCCGCCAGGCGCAGGTCGAAGCCCAGCGGTGCAAGCCACTGCGCCAGCAGTTCGCGGTCGGCTTCTTCGTTGTCCACCACCAGAATGCGACGGCGCTCTCCGGCGTAGCCCCGGCGCGGTGCACGGGGCGTGGTGGCGCGGGCGGGCGTGCCCACCGCCTGCCCTTGCAGCGCGGGCAGGAACAGCCGCACCTGGAACACCGAACCCACGCCGGGGGTGCTGTGCACCGTCAGCTCGCCGCCCATCAGCACGGTGAGCATGCGCGCGATGGTGAGTCCCAACCCGGCGCCCGGCGCAGCGCTGGCAACGCTTCCCGCGCGTGCAAAGGGCTCAAACACCTGCGCTATTTCCTGCGCGCTCAAGCCCGGGCCGGTGTCTTCGATTTCAATGCGCGCCATCTGCCGTGCATGGCGCACACGCAGGGTGACCGTGCCCCGCGCGGTGAACTTGATGGCGTTGCCCAGCAGGTTGATGAGGATCTGGCGCAGGCGCTTTTCGTCGCCCCGCACCAGCTCGGGCAGATCGCCCTGCGGCTCGAAGGCAAAGGTAAGCCCCTTGGCCGTGGCCTGCAGCTCAAACAAGGCGGCCATTTCGTGCAGGCCATCGGCAAAACGCATGGGAGCGATGTCGAGCGTGAGCTTGCCCGATTCGATGCGCGCGATGTCCAGCGTGCCTTCGATGAGCGAGAGCAGATGCTCGCCGCCGCGGCGGATCACCTGTACCGCCTGGCGCCGCTGCGGCGGCACGCCCGCGTCCTCGCCCAGGAGCTGCGCATAGCCCAGGATGCTGTTGAGCGGCGTGCGGATTTCGTGGCTGATGGCGCTGATGTAGCGGCTCTTGGCCTGGTTGGCCTGGTCGGCCGCATGCCGGGCGGCCTCGGCCACGCCGCGCGCCTCTTCGGCCACGCGGCGCGCGGTCTGCAGGGCCTCATCGGTGCGCCGGTGCAGGGCAATTTCGCGCACCAGCAGGCCGGTCTGGCGGTTCGATTCCTCTTGCGCCACCTGGCGGCTCTTGTGCGCCAGCACCAACCACCACGCCACAATGCCCGAGATGACCAGCAGCGCCAGGTAGGCCTTGAGCAGGCCCGAGCGCAGCGCGGCCTGCGGGGCGGCATCGGCCAGCGAGGGGGCGATGGCGCTGACCTCCTGGTGGTAGAGCAGGCCCATCACGGCGGCGAGCAGGGGGGCAATCACCAGCATCAACAGCAGAAAATGCCCCAGCCCCCGGTCGAGGTGGCGCCAGACGGCACGCGGCAGCAACCAGCGCAGGGCGGCAGACCATTGCACCGACAGGCTGGCGTGCGGCTTGCACAGGTCGCCGCAGCGCGCATCGAGCGTGCAGCACAGCGAGCAGATGGCGCCCCGGTAGGCGGGGCACTGGGCCATGTCAGGCGCTTCGTATTCGCGCTCACAGACCACGCAGCGCTGCAACGCGGCCGGGCCGGGTGCGCTGGCCGCTGGCTGGCCCGACGGTACCAGCCAGCCGACAAACCGCTGCCCTGGGGACTGCGCCATGTCACCACGCGCCAGGTAATAGCGCCCGCGCGTGGCCCAGGCAATGAGGGGCGCAGCCACAAAGGCCACGGCCATGGCGATGACCGCCGAGAACGCCTGTGCCATCGCTCCGAACAAGCCCAGGTGCGCGCTGATGGACAGCACCGACGCCAGCGCCATGGCGCCCACGCCCACCGGGTTCACGTCGTACAGGTGTGCGCGCTTGAACTCGATGCCCGGTGGCGACAGGCCCAGCGGCTTGTTCACCACCAGGTCGGCGACCACTGCCATGATCCAGGCAATGGCAATGTTGGAGTACAGCCCCAGCACCTCGCCCATGGCGCGGAACACGTTCATCTCCATCAGCATGAAGGCGATGAGCGTGTTGAACACCACCCATACCACGCGCCCCGGGTGGCTGTGCGTGAGGCGCGAGAAGAAGTTGGACCAGGCGAGTGACCCGGCGTAGGCGTTGGTCACGTTGATCTTCATTTGCGAGACGACGACGAACAGCGCCGTGGCCGCCACCGCCCAACCGTAATTGCGAAACACGGTTTCGTAGGCCACCAAATAGAGCTGGTTCGGGTCCACCGCCCGCTCGGCGGGCACACCGCGCGACAGCGCCAGCCAGGCCAGCAGCGCGCCGCCCAGCATTTTCAACACGCCGGGCAACACCCAGCCCGGCCCGCCCGCCAGCACCGCCAGCCACCAACGGCGGCGCGTCGCAGGCATGGGTGCCGGCATAAAGCGCAGGTAGTCGGCCTGCTCCCCCATCTGGGTAATGAGCGCAATGCCCACCGTCAACGCCGCACCAAATGAAAGCAGACTGAAGCCCGCCACGCCGCCGCGCTCCCCTGCGTAGTGCACGACCCCCGCGAATGCACCAGGATCGCGCACCAGCACAAATCCATAGGGCACCACCAGCATCACCAGCCACAGCGGCTGCGTCCACACCTGCAGGCGGCTGATGGCGGCCACGCCATGCGTGACCAGCGGCACCACCACCAGTGCGCAGACCAGGTAGCCCCAGCGCGGCGGGATGTCCAGCGCGAGTTCGAGCGCGTAGGCCATGACGGCGGCCTCCAGCGCGAAGAAGATGAAGGTGAACGACGCGTAGATCAGCGAGGTGAGCGTGGAGCCGATGTAACCAAAACCGGCGCCGCGCGTGAGCAGGTCCATGTCCACGCCATGGCGGGCCGCGTAGATGCTGATAGGCAAACCCGCTGCAAAGATGATGAAGCCGGTGGCAACGATGGCCCAGAACGCATTGACGAAGCCGTACTGCAGCAGCAGCGTGGCGCCCACCGCCTCCAGGATGAGGAAGGAGGAGGCACCAAACGCCGTGTTTGCCACCCGCCAGTGCGACCACTTGCGCGCGCGCAGCGGCGTGTAGCGCAGGGCGTAATCCTCCATGGTCTCGGTGGCCACCCAGCTGTTGTATTCACGCCGTACCTTGACCACCTGCTGGGGCGCACGCGGCGAGGCGCCCGCAGCGTCGGCGGTGGTTGAGGGCATCGTCGGTATCGAAGCAGGCATGGCTGGGGATGGGCGGGCACCACAGACGGTGCCAGGCTTCGTGGACGCAAGTGCCGTGCCACGCTGGGCACGCGTGCTGGCACGGCACTTGCTGCACCGGCTGGTAATCCCGTCACCTTCTTTGACGGCCCCATGGAACTGACATCGCGTGTTCGACCGCCATTGCGGACGCACGAG
>JAUYGP010000579.1 GCA_030690515.1 Giesbergeria sp. | reverse complement strand
GCTGCTCAACAGCCTCAACCGCAGCCTGGGCCAGCAGGACGCCTACCCGTTTGCGCTGTCGGCAGGCGCGCTGCGCAAGCTGCGCTTTGTGCACGACACCATCGCGCAAGGCAACAGCGTGCCCGCCGTCCGCACCTGAGTTCAGGCCGAGCGGCCGAGCTTGTGCAGCAGGCGCTCGTGCACTACGGGCGAGACAAACTGCGCCACATCGCCGCCCAAGGTGGCGATCTCGCGCACCAACGTGCTGCTGATGAACTGGTGCTGGCTGCAGGGGGTGAGGAATACCGTCTCGACCTGCGCAGCCAGCGCGCGGTTCATGCCCGCCAGCTGAAACTCGTAGTCGAAATCGGTGCCCGAACGCAGCCCCCGCACCATGGCCTTGGCGCCGTGCGCGGCGGCGAATTCGGTCACCAGGCCCTCAAAGGGTTCCACCTGCACCTGCGGGCAATCACGCAACGCCGCGCGCGCCAGATCCATGCGCTCGTCCAGGCTGAACAGGGTCTTCTTGTGGTGGGCGATGGCCACCGCCACGATCACGCGGTCAAACAGCTGTGCCGTGCGGCGCACCAGGTCTTCGTGGCCCAGGGTGATGGGGTCGAAGGTTCCGGGATAGACAGCGAGGATGTTGTGGGACATGGCAGAGCTTTCTGAAAGACGGGAGTGCCATCAAGGCGCAGGGACCTCGCTGGCACATTCGGCAAGAACCTGACCGGCAGCGTTGCGCGCATTATGCAGCGCGGTGCCACGGTGTGCATCCACGCCATAATTTTGAGAAAATTCGGCTCTAACGCTTACCAGCAAAGCGCTAGTAGCTATCAAATAAATAGCGACATATCAACCCAGGGCGCGCAGCAGATGCGCATGCACCGCGCCCGCCTTGAGGTGGCGGTGCAGTGCCAGGCCCAGCGGTGCCAGCGCCTCGTCATTCCAGGCGGTGGCAGCCTCCAGGTAGACAAAGCCCTGGGGGCCCAGCGCACGGGCGGCGGCTTTCAGCGCCGTTTCGTAGTGCGGGCTTTCAAAGGGGGGGTCGAGCAGCACCAGGTCCAGGCTGGCTGGCGCGCTTTGCTGCAGGGCGGCTACGCCATCGCCTCGGCGCACCTGCACGGTGCTGGCCTTCAGGCGCTGGCACAGCTGCTGCAAGCGTGCGACCAGGCCCGCGTCTTGCTCCACCAGTTGCACGCTGGCGGCGCCCCGCGAAGCGGCCTCCAGCCCCAGGGCCCCGGTGCCGGCAAAGGCATCCAGACAACGCCAGCCCGCCAGGTCCTGGCCGAGCCAGTTGAACAGCGTCTCGCGCACGCGGTCGGGCGTGGGCCGCAGGCCGGGCAGTTGCGCCACGGGCAGGCGCGTGCGCTTCCACTGCCCGCCAATGATGCGCACCTCGCCCACGCCTTGTGGGGTAGGCGGTTTTTTCTCGGGCTGGGCGGCCACCACAGGTGCGGTGTTGGACTTCGGGCGCATGGCGGCAGCAGCCTGCGCGGGGGTCAGGCGGCGGCTCATGGCTGCGCTCCCAGCACCACGGTGACCATGCGCGCGGGCTGAAGCTTGCGTGCCATGGCGGCGCGGATGTCGGCCACGGTGAGCGCTTCCACGCGCTTCGTCCAGCCTTCCAGGTAGTCCAGCGGCAGGCCGTTGGTGGCAATGTTCACCACGTTGGACAAAAGTTTTCTGTTGCTGTCGATGCGCAAGGCAAAGCCGCCCACCAGGTTGTCCTTGGCGGCACGCAGTTCCTCTTCGGTCGGCCCTTCGGCCACGAAGCGTGTGAGCACCTCGCGCGCTACCTGCAAGGCCTGCGCCGCCTGGTCCGGCCGGGTCTGCAGTGCAATGGTGAAGGCACCGGCATGCAGGCTCGGGGCGAAACCGCTGTACACGCTGTAGCTCAGGCCGCGTTTCTCGCGCACCTCTTCCGTCAGACGCGAGACAAAACCGCCACCGCCCAGGATGTGGTTGCCCACCAGCAGCGCCAGAAAGTCCGGGTCACTGCGCTTGAAGCCGGGCTGGCCGATGAGTACCTGGGCCTGTGCCGAGGCAAAGGGGATGTCCTTTTCCACCGCAGCGCCCAGCGGCGCCACTTCGGGCACGGCGGGCAACGCCGCGCACGGGTCGGACGCCGGCAGGCGCGCCAGCAAGGCCGCCACCAGCAACCGCGCCTGGGCACGTTGCACGGCCCCCACGATGTGCACGCGCGCACGGCAGGCATCGACATGGCGGGTGTGAAACTGCTGCATATCCGTCAACGGAATGCGCGCCAGGCTTGCCTCGGTAGCGCGCTGGCCGTAAGGGTGGTTGCCGTACACAGCGGCGGCAAAGGCTTGGCCAGCCACGGTGCCGGGGCGCGTATCGGCCTCGCGCAGGGCGGCTGTCCAGCGGGCGCGCTCGCGCTCCCACACGTCCTGCGGCCAGGCGGGTTCGGCCATCTGGCGTGCTGCCAAAAGCACGGCCTTATCGAGCAGGTCGGGCTCCGTCAGGGAACGCAGCGAGTAGCTCAGCGCATCCCTGCCCGCACCCACCTCGAACTGGGCACCCAGATCGGCCCAGGCTTCGCCCAGGGCATTCTCGTCCAGGGCCGCAGCACCGCGCCCTGCAAGCACGCCCTTGGAGG
>JAUYGP010000560.1 GCA_030690515.1 Giesbergeria sp. | reverse complement strand
ACTGCTCGGTCAGGCGCTGGGGCCGCTGGCACTGCTGCTGGTGGGCGTCACGCTGGCGTTCTCCAAAATCGGTTCGGGCTTGTGGCCTGCGCTGCGCGTGGCACTGGTCAAAAGCCTGGTGTTCCCGCTCGTGCTGGCCGTGCTGGGCCTGCTTTTGGGTTTTGGGGGACCTGCGCTGGCTGTGCTGGTCGTCACGGCTTCGCTGCCCATCGGCGCGAACGTGTTTTTGTTTGCCCAGCGCTACGACGTGGCCGAGGCCGAGGTGACCGCGAGCATTGCGGTATCAACCGCCATGGCCCTGGCCACGCTGCCCGTGGTGATGTATCTGGTGGCGCGGTTTGTGGCGGTGTGACGGGCCGTGCCGTCAATCCACAAACAGGTCGGGCAGAAAACGGGTGTTGCCCGACGTGACGGCGTAGCGGTCGAGGTCGGTCACACCATGCGCTTGCAGCACGGTGTCATCGATGTAGAAGTTGCCCGTGGCGCCGGAGGTATTGGTCAGGATGTGCCAGGCGGCGTCGGCCATGATCTCGGGTTTGCGGCACAGCGCGATGTCCACGCCGGGAATCATCTGCATGGCGGCCGTGGCAATGGCGGTGCGTGGCCACAGGCTGTTCACGCTGATGCCAAAGCGCTTGAACTCGCCCGCGTGGCCCAGCGTGCACATGCTCATGCCGTACTTGGCCATGGTGTAGGCGGTGTGGGGCTGGAACCAGTGCGTCTGCATGGTGAGCGGGGGCGACATGGTCAGCACCTGCGGGTTGCGCCCGGCAGCGGCCGATTTTTTCAGCGCGGGCAGGCAGGCCATGGTGCACAAATAGGTGCCACGGGCGTTGACGCCGTGCATCAGGTCGAAGCGCTTCATGGGCGTGGCTTCGGTGTTGGTCAGGCTGATGGCGCTGGCGTTGTTGACCAGGATATCAATGCCGCCAAAGGTTTCCACCGCTTTGGCCACGGCCTCCAGCACAGCGGCCTCATCACGGATGTCCACAGCTAGCGGCAGGGCGCGCCCGCCTGCGGCCTCGATCTCGGCGGCTGCGCTGTAGATGGTGCCTGGCAGCTTGGGATTGGTCTCGGTGGTTTTTGCCACGATGACGATGTTGGCGCCGTCTGCCGCGGCGCGCTTTGCAATCTCCAGGCCAATGCCGCGCGAGGCACCGGTGATGAACAGGGTTTTGCCCTGGAGCCCGCTCCCGGCAGCTTGCGTGGCGTTTGTTTCGGTTTGCATGGCGTTGTCTCCTTGTGGTGTTTACAAAAGAATGCGCCAAAGTTTAGGGGCACAAAAATGCCCCTTTGACCTGTTTCACAAGTCCGATAGCCTGCTTACGGTGCCAGGCGCTCGCGTACCCAGCCAGTTCCATCGAGCCGATAGCGCAGTCGGTCGTGCAGGCGGCTCTTGCGCCCCTGCCAGAACTCCCATTGCTCGGGTTTGAGGCGGTAGCCGCCCCAGTGGGGTGGGCGGGGAGGCATGAGCATGAACTGCGCGCCGTATTTGGCGGCATTGGCCACCAGCACGCCTCGGCCTGAAATCACCTGGCTTTGCGGGCTGGCCCAGGCGCCGATGCGCGAGTCCAGCGGGCGGCTGGCAAAGTACTCGTCGCTCTCCGCGTCGCTGACTTTTTCTACGGTGCCTTCGATGCGCACCACGCGCTCAAGCTCTACCCAGTGAAATTGCAACGCTGCGAAGGGATTGCCCGCCAGTTGGCGGCCCTTGCGGCTTTCGTAGTTGGTGTACCAGACGATGCCGCGCTCGTCGAAACCCTTGATGAGCACCACGCGGGTACTGGGCCGCAGGTCACAGCCCACAGTGGCCACCGTCATGGCGTTGGGTTCGGGCACCTGGGCGCTGATGGCTTCCTGGAGCCACTGGTCAAACTGCTGCAGCGGGGCCGCGTGCGAGGCGTCTTCGTTGAGTTCGGCGCGTTCGTAGCTTTTGCGCAGGTCGGCGATGGAGGTGTGGGGGCTGCTCATGGCGCCATTGTGCCCGGGCCGTTGGAGCCGGGCGGCTGGCTGGAGAACTGCAGCAAGCGCGCCAGCGCCTCGTCGTGGATACCCACCTCGCGCAGGCCGTGCAGGGTGTCGCGCGCATAGTCGTGCGTGCTGCCATAGCGGCCGTTGGCCTGCTCGAAGATTCGGCGGTATTCGTCCGGGTGCAGCTCGCCGGTGTAGCTGGGGCTGCTGCGCGAGAGCGTGAAAGCCAGCGCCTGCACGGGGCCCTGGGGGGTATGGCAGGTGAGCCAGCGCGGGTCGTACACGGCCACGGGCATCTCGCGCTGCCACAGGTTGACCAGTACCTGGCGGGCGTGCGGCTGCTGCACGCGGAACACCATGCCCCGGCAACTGCCACCCGAGAGCATGCCGAATACCAGGCCGGGGCACTGGGGCGTGCCCCGGTTGATGTGGCTCCACATCTTGAGTGCACGGTGCCAGCCGTGCACGCGCGCGTCACGCCGCTCGGCGAAATCGAACTCGGGACGCCAGATCAGCGAGGCATAGCCAAAAACCCACAGATCGCTCTGACCGCCCCATTCGTGCAGGGCCCTTTCGAGTAGGGGCGCCGGATTGCGTGTGGGGGCAGAAAATTCGGGCATGCGGACTCTACAATGATGGGGTTTTCCCTTGGGCCTGTTGATGACGCGTGAGAGATCGCCAACAGGTTCTTATTTCACCCCATTTTTCCGGAGTTTCGATAATGTCCTTCAGCAGTTCCGACGACGATAGCCAAGAACGCTTCGCCCTGGGTTTCCTGTTTGCGCTGATCGCGCTGGTGGTGTCCACCGTGGTGGGCGTGGTGGTGTACAAGCGTGGCATGGTCCATGCACCGACCCCCGTCGTTGTGGCAGCCCAGGCGCCCGCTGCAGCGTTGGTGGATGAAGACGTTGCCAGCGTGCGCGTGGAGGGCGGTGTGGTGAAGTTCTTCTTCGCCACGGGCAAGGCCGATCTGGCAGCAGGCGCTAACGAGGCCCTGGCCGATATCGTCAAGGGCGTGGCCGATGGCCGCATGGCCGTGGTCTCGGGCTTTCACGATGCCACGGGCGACGCTGCCCAAAACGCTGAACTGGCCAAGAGCCGCGCCCTGGCTGTGCGCGAAGCCCTCAAGGCCCTGGGTGTGGCTGAAGAACGTGTCGAGCTGAAGAAGCCCGAAGAAACCCAGGCCAGCGGCAGCAACGCCGAGGCCCGCCGCGTCGAAGTGGTGTTGTCGGGTTCGTGATTTTTATCCCGGCCATGGCAGCGGCCATGGCCATTTTTGGTGGTGCGGGCTTGCTACACTTGCCCATGATGTAGCAAAAAGTATCAAAAAAAGTTTTTGGTGCGCCCTTTGATTGCACCCACCATGCACCACCACACCATTTTTGATACCCCGGTCGTCAACAGTCTGCTGCGCGGGCTATCGATTGCCATTCTCCGTTCCACAGGCTGGAAGATCGAAGGCTCTTTGCCCGCCCACGCCGCCAAAAGCGTGTTGATTGCCGCCCCGCACACCAGCAACTGGGACTTGCCCTACACCCTGATGATTGCCTTTACCCTGCGCTTGCGGGTGTACTGGATGGGCAAGCAAAGCCTGTTCAGGACGCCCTTTGGAGGGCTGATGCGCTGGCTGGGTGGGATTCCGGTCAACCGGGGCCAAACCAGCAACCTGGTGGCCACCTCAGCGCAGGCCATGCGCGATGCTGACGGCCCCATGCAGCTCATCATTCCGCCCGAGGGCACGCGCGGCAAAACGCGGCACTGGAAGACGGGCTTTTACTTCATCGCCCACCAGGCGGGCGTGCCCATCGTGTTGGCCTTTGTGGACTATGGCCGCAAGGTCGGTGGCCTGGGGCCGGTGTTCGAGCCCACGGGGGATATTGAGCGAGACATGGTGCGCATCAAGGCTTTTTATGCGCCCATCCAGGGCAAGAACGCATCGCAGTTCGAGGCCTGAATTTTGTATAAAATTGGCCTCTAGCGCTTTACTGGTAAGCGCTATAAGCTATTGAATAAATAGCACTTATCACACGCTGCGTCGGTCGATCTTGCGGCTGAGCACGATGCTGGTCTGTGTTTTGTGCACGCCGTCCATCTGGCCGATCTGGTCGAGC
>JAUYGP010000553.1 GCA_030690515.1 Giesbergeria sp. | reverse complement strand
GCCATGAGCCTGGTAGATCGGGCCCTGCGTGCCGACGAATTGGGCGAGACCGTGCAGTCTCCCGCGCAGATGCCGGAGTTTGTTCTCGCCCACAGCGACAGCCTGGAGGCCTCGGGCTTTGTGCAGCACCTGAAGCTGCCGCACTACGTGGATTTTCAATCCGAGCTGGAACTGGTGCGCAAGATGCGTGCGGCTGCATCCACCTCCGACCAGGGAGGCGCCGCATGAATGCACGCATGACGCCCGATCTGATGGGTCTGCCCGCTGACGCCACGCCGGCGGAGGGCCACTACAACTTTGCGTATCTGGACGAGCGCACGAAGCGCATGATCCGCCGCGCCATCCTCAAGGCCGTGGCTATACCCGGCTACCAGGTGCCTTTCGGTTCGCGCGAGATGCCATTGCCCTACGGCTGGGGCACGGGCGGCATTCAGGTGACGGCATCGATCATCGGGCCGAAAGACTGCCTCAAGGTCATCGATCAGGGCTCGGACGACACGGTCAACGCGGTCAACATTCGCCGATTTTTTGAGCGTACGACGGCGGTGGAAACCACTGCGCGTACCCGCGACGCCACGCTGATCCAGACGCGACACCGCATTCCCGAGACGCCGCTCACCGAAGGCCAGGTCATCGTCTACCAGGTGCCGGTGCCCGAACCCATGCAGCGCCTGGAGCCCCGCGAGACCGAAACGCGCACCCTGCACGGCCTGGCCGAGTACGGTCTCATGCACGTCAAGCTTTACGAAGACATCGCGCGCTACGGCCACATTGCCACCACCTATGACTATCCGGTCCTGGTGAATGGTCGTTACGTGATGGCGCCGTCGCCCATCCCCAAATTCGACAACCCCAAAATGCACATGAACCCCGCGCTGCAACTGTTTGGCGCGGGTCGTGAAAAGCGCATCTATGCGGTGCCACCGTATACGCCCGTCGAAAGTCTGGGGTTTGAAGACCACCCCTTTGAGGTACAGCGCTGGGATGCCGCCTGTGCGCTGTGCGGCGCCACCGACAGCTTTCTCGATGAGGTTATTACGGATGACTTGGGAGGACGCATGCATGTGTGTTCCGACTCCGACTACTGCCAGGAGCGGCAGGCGATCCAGACGGGGGGCAACGTATGACCCAGCTGACCATCCGCGAGGCTGTGGAGGCGGACCTCGAAGACGTTCTGGCGCTGTACGAGGGCATCGAAGACAGCCTACAGGATGTACTGAGTCGGCAAGAAGCACGTACTGTTTGGGCGCAGTTTGCACGCTATCCCAGCTACCGCCTGTGGGTGGCCTGTGATCCGGTGCAGCACGGGGCAGTGGTGGGCACCTATGCGCTGTTGGTCATGCACAACCTGGCGCACCGGGGCGCGCCTTCTGCCGTCGTCGAAGACGTGGTGGTCGCTGCCCACCGTCAGGGCCACGGCATCGGGCGCCAGATGATGGCCCATGCCATGCAGCAGGCGCGGGAAGCCGGTTGCTACAAGCTCGCGCTTTCGTCCAACGCACGCCGTGCGGGCGCGCATGCCTTCTATGAATCGCTGGGCTTTGCACGGCACGGCATCAGTTTCGTTGTGGATACCCTGACATGAACACCTCGACCCACCTCGCGCCGCTGCTGAGCGTGCGCAATGTCTGCAAGCGCTACGGCGACCGCGTGGCGCTGCAGGACGCCTCCTTTGACCTGTGGCCCGGTGAGGTACTCGCCGTGGTAGGCGAGTCTGGCTCTGGAAAGTCCACCCTGCTCAACGCCATCGCGGCACGCAGCGCGCCCGATGCGGGCAGCGTACAGTTTCGCCAGCGCGATGGCGCACTGCAAGACGTCTATGCCATGAGCGAAGCCCAGCAACGTTTGCTTGCGCGCACAGACTGGGGTTTTGTGCACCAGAACCCGGCTGACGGCCTGCGCATGGATGTCTCGGCTGGCGCCAATGTCGGCGAGCGCCTCATGGGGCAGGGTGAGCGCCACTATGGCAGGTTGCGCGCCACGGCCACGGAGTGGCTGCAGCGCGTGGAGATTGATGCCGCGCGCATCGACGATGCCCCCCGTACCTTTTCGGGTGGCATGCGCCAGCGCCTGCAGATCGCTCGCAATCTGGTCACGCAGCCGCGCCTGGTCTTCATGGATGAACCCACTTCTGGCCTGGATGTTTCGGTACAGGCGCGCCTGCTCGACATGTTGCGCCAGCTCACCCGGCAGATGCAGCTGGCCGCTATTGTGGTCACGCACGACCTTGCCGTGGCCCGCCTGCTGGCGCACCGCATGGTGGTGATGCAGCGGGGTTGCGTGGTGGAGACGGGCCTGACAGACCAGGTGCTCGACGATCCGCAACATTCCTACACCCAGCTTTTGGTTTCTTCGGTACTGCAGCCATGAACACACCCATTCTCCAGATGAAAGGGGTGGCCAAGCGCTTCACCCTGCACCACCAGAACGGCATCGAGCTGCCGGTGCTGGGCGATGTGGACCTTTCCGTATTGCCCGGTGAATGCGTGGTGCTCGACGGCCCCTCGGGCATGGGCAAGAGCACTCTGCTCAAGATGATCTATGCCAACTACCGGGTCAACGCGGGCTCTATCACCGTGCGCTCCGCAGAGGGCGCACTGGTGGATGTGACCCAGGCGACTCCGCGAGCCCTGGTGCAGTTGCGGCGCGATACCGTCGGTTATGTGAGTCAGTTTCTGCGGGTCATACCGCGCATATCGGCCCTGGACGTGGTGGCCGAGCCGCTGGCAGAAGACGCGGGCGACGACCCCGCCGCGCTCGAAGCGGCACGCGAGGCCGCCCGCCAGTGGCTTGTGCGCCTGTGCATCCCAGAGCGCCTATGGCATCTGCCCCCCGCCACCTTCTCGGGCGGCGAGCAGCAGCGCATCAACATCGCGCGCAACATGATCAAGCCCAAGCCGCTGCTGCTGCTGGACGAGCCCACGGCGTCGCTGGATGCCGCAAACACCGACACGGTGATTGCGCTGATCCGCGAGGCCGTGGCACGCGGGTCGGCCCTGGTCGGTATTTTTCATGACGCCCATGTGGGCGCCGCGGTGGCCACCCGCCGTGTGAACGTAGGCGATTTTCGCGGGGAGGCAGCATGAGCTCCATCGTGTTCAAGAACGCCCGCATGGTGCTGCCGGGCGAAGTGGTACAGGGGTCGCTGCACACCCAGGGCGCGCGCATTGGTGCCGTGGACGCGGGTGCCACGTCGGCCCTGCAGGGCATTGACCTGGAGGGTGACTTTCTGCTGCCCGGCCTGGTGGAAGTCCATACCGACAACTTCGAGCGCCACCTGATGCCGCGCCCCAAGGTGCAATGGGCTGAGATGCCCGCGCTGCTGGCCCACGACGCCGAAATAGCGGCAGCGGGCATCACCACCGTGCTGGACGCGCTGGGTGTGGGCGAGGCCGATGTGGATAGTCTGCGCGGGAGTGCCTGGAACCGCGTGCTTGAAACCATTGACACCTGTACCGAGCGCAACCTGCTGCGTGCGGACCACCACCTGCATGTGCGCTGCGAGTTGCCCGCGCCCAACACTATCGATCTGTTCGAGCCCTTTCATGGCCACCCGCGCCTGTCGTTGATCTCGCTGATGGACCACACCCCGGGCCAGCGCCAGTGGGAGAACGTCGAGCAGGCGCGCACCTACTACACCGGCAAAAAGGGCTGGAGCGCCGAAAAATTTGAGCGTCAGGTGGCGCACGCCGCCACGCTACAGGCGCAGTATGCCGAGCCGCACCGCGCCTATTTTGTGGACTACTGCCGTACACACGGCATCTCGCTGGCCAGCCATGACGACACCACGGTTGCGCATGTGGAGCAGGCCCATGCTGAGGGGGCAACGATGTCGGAGTTCCCCACTACGCTGGCCGCCGCACAGGCC
>JAUYGP010000550.1 GCA_030690515.1 Giesbergeria sp. | reverse complement strand
GTCGTTCATCACGTCGTATTTGGAAGCGACCGAGTCGAACACGCCGCGCACACGGCGAGCCTTGTCTTTCTCGTCGACCGACTGGAATCCGAAATGCGTGGTGCTCATGGTTTAGATGCTATCTGTTATCAGGACAACCCTGCGATACCGTTGGTTATCTGATTTAAAGGAAAAAATGGCCGGAGCGACCGACTATAAAGCGCTAATAGCTATCAATAAAGTAGCGAATGCTGCTCGGTTTTCAATGACTGGAACAGCCCGAACCGGACTGGCGCGTGGCTTTAGAGGGCATGGGTGCATCGCGGTCCGCGCCTGCGGCCTCGAGGCGGGCAAGGTAGGCCTGCCACATCGCGTCCTGGCGCTGGCCAAGTTCATACAGGTAGTCCCACGTAAAAATGCCGCTGTCGTGGCCGTCGGAAAATGCGGGCTGCACAGCATAGTTGCCCACCGGCTCCAGACCGACCAGCGTCACTTCGCGCTTGCCCGTCTGCAGCACCTCCTGGCCCGGGCCATGGCCCATCACCTCGGCGGAAGGGGAATACACACGTAGCAATTCAAACGGCAGGCGAAAGGCCGCGCCGTCGGAGAACACCACCTCCAGCACGCGCGATTGTTCATGCACCGTGATCGACTGGGGCGTGGGCGCGCCCGGTTTCAAACCTGCCATGGAGATTTACCTGTGAAAAAGAATGCCGTAATAACCGACATTCTCCCATCGCGCTGTGCTACATGCCCGAGTAGTTCGGTCCGCCGCCGCCTTCGGGTGTGACCCACACGATGTTCTGCGTCGGGTCCTTGATGTCGCAGGTCTTGCAGTGCACGCAGTTCTGCGCGTTGATCTGCAGGCGCTGCGCGTTGCCGCCCTTGGCTTCGTCGGGCACGAACTCGTACACACCAGCGGGGCAATAGCGGGCTTCGGGCCCGGCGTACTTTGCTAGGTTGATCTGGACCGGCACGCTGGCATCCTTGAGCGTGAGGTGCGAAGGCTGGTTTTCAGCGTGGTTGGTGTTGCTGATGAACACGCTCGAGAGCCGGTCGAAGGTGAGCTTGCCGTCGGGCTTGGGGTAGACGATGGGCTTGCACTCGCTGGCCGGCTTGAGGTAGGCGTGGTCGGGCTTGTCGCGGTGCAGCGTCCATGGAATATGGCCGCGCAGCACGAAATGCTCGAAGCCGTTCATCAGCGTGGCCGTGGTCAGGCCGTATTTGAACCAGTTCTTGAAGTTGCGGTCTTTGTTCAGCTCGGTGTGCAGCCAGCTGGCCTCGAAAGCCTTGG
>JAUYGP010000548.1 GCA_030690515.1 Giesbergeria sp. | reverse complement strand
GGTCGGATATCGTCGCCGCTGCGGGGGGGGTCGTCGTCACCCAGGAGTTCCATCCGGCGTTCGGCAACATGATCGAGCTGGACCATGGCAACCAACTGGTCACCCGCTACGCCCATGCATCAAAGGTGCTGGTCAAGCGCGGTGACCTGGTGCGCCGTGGCCAGAAAATCGCCGAGGTGGGGACTACGGGGCGCTCGACCGGGCCGCATTTGCATTTTGAGGTGCTGGTACAAGGGGTGCCGCAGAATCCCCAGAAATTCCTGTCCGCCGGGAGTGCACCGCAGACGCAGGTTGCCTTGCAAGCCGCCGCTCAGCCTGCCCGTTCTGCAGGCAGGTAAAATCGTTTTTTGGGGGCCAAAGCCTGCCGGTGACGGCAGACTGCTTGTATTAGCAGGCGCAGGCCCCAACTGAATCCACTACTTCACAGGAATTCCGGTCGTTCGGCGCGCTTTGGCGCGCAGGGCGGACCTGTTCGCATGGCCACCAACTTCCTTACCAAAATTTTCGGCAGCCGCAATGACCGGCTTCTCAAACAGTACCGCAAGACGGTGGCCATCATCAATGCGAAGGAGCCCGAGTACGAGGCGCTGAGCGACGATGCACTGCGCGCTAAAACGCAGGAGTTCAAGGAGCGCGTCGCTGGCGGGGAATCGCTGGACGCGCTGCTGCCCGAGGCGTTTGCGGTAGTGCGCGAAGGCTCCAAGCGCGTCATGAAGATGCGCCACTTCGATGTTCAGCTTCTCGGCGGCATGGGGTTGCACTACGGCAAGATCGCAGAAATGCGCACCGGTGAGGGCAAAACCCTGACCGCTACCTTGCCTGTCTACCTCAACGCCTTGTCCGGCGCCGGTGTCCACGTGGTGACGGTGAACGACTACCTTGCAGGCCGCGACGCCAAGTGGATGGGGCGCCTGTACAACTTCCTCGGGCTCACGGTCGGTATCAATCTACCCAACATGCCGCGCGAGGAAAAGCAGGCCGCCTACAGTTCTGACATCACGTATGGCACGAACAACGAGTACGGATTCGACTACCTGCGTGACAACATGGTCTACGAAGCGACCGACCGCGTGCAGCGCAAGCTGAACTTCGCCATCGTCGATGAAGTGGACTCCATCCTGATCGACGAGGCGCGCACGCCACTCATCATCAGCGGCCAGGCCGAAGACCACACGGTGACCTATCTGGCCATGAACAAAATCGTGCCCTTGCTGGTGCGCCAGGAGGGCGAGGCCGACCCGCGGACGGGCGAAGGCGTCACCAAGCCTGGTGACTTCACGGTGGACGAAAAGACGCACCAGGTTTTCCTGACGGAGCAGGGTCACGAGACGGCCGAGCGCGTGCTGGCTGCCCATGACCTGATACCGGAGGGCGCCTCGCTCTACGATCCGGCCAACATCACGCTGATGCATCACCTGTATGCTGCGCTGCGCGCCAACCACCTCTACAACCGCGACCAGCACTATGTGGTGCAAGAGGGCGAGATCGTCATCGTTGACGAATTCACGGGCCGCCTGATGGCGGGGCGCCGCTGGAGCGAGGGCCTGCACCAGGCCGTCGAGGCCAAAGAAGGCGTACAAATCCAGGCCGAGAACCAGACGATGGCCTCGATCACCTTCCAGAACTATTTCCGCCTCTACAACAAGCTCTCGGGGATGACAGGCACGGCCGATACCGAAGCCTATGAATTCCAGGAAATCTACGGCCTGGAAACCATGGTGATTCCGCCCAACCGTCCGAGCAAGCGCGACGATCAGTTGGATCGCGTGTACAAGACGACGCGCGAGAAGTATGAAGCGGCCATCAAGGACATCCGCGAATGCCACGAGCGCGGGCAGCCCGTGCTGGTGGGCACCACCTCGATCGAAAACTCCGAGATCATCGATGAACTGCTGAACAAGGCGGGCTTGCCGCACCAGGTGCTCAATGCCAAGCAGCACGCCCGCGAAGCCGACATCGTGGCCCAGGCGGGGCGCGCCGGCATGATCACCATCGCCACCAACATGGCGGGCCGTGGAACCGACATCGTGCTCGGTGGCAACATCGAGAAGGACATCGCGGCCATCGAGTCCGATGAGTCGCTGGACGAAGCGACAAAGCAGTCGCGCGTTGCCCAGGCGCGCGTTGATTGGACGCGCGACCATGACAAGGTCAAGGAGCTGGGCGGTCTGCGCATCATCGCTACCGAACGCCATGAGTCGCGCCGCATCGATAACCAGTTGCGCGGCCGTTCGGGCCGCCAGGGTGACCCGGGTTCCTCGCGTTTCTATCTGAGCCTGGACGACTCGCTGATGCGCATTTTCGCGGGCGACCGTGTCAAGGCCATCATGGACCGGCTCAAGATGCCTGACGGCGAAGCCATTGAGGCCGGTATCGTCACGCGCAGTATCGAGTCAGCGCAGCGCAAGGTCGAGGCGCGCAACTTTGATGTGCGCAAGCAACTGCTCGAATACGACGACGTTGCGAATGACCAGCGCAAGGTGATCTACCAGCAGCGCAATGATATTTTGGATGCCACCGATTTGTCCGACGTGCTCACCGCCATGCGCGAGGACTGCTTCAGTGACATCGTGCGTGAACATGTACCAGCCGAATCGGTCGAGGAGCAGTGGAATCTTCCGGTTCTCGAAAAAGTTCTGGTCGAAGAGTGGCAAATCGACATGGCATTGCAGTCGATGGTGGAGGGTTCTAGCTCCGTCACGGACGATGAAATCCTGGAAAAAGTGGTTCAGGCCGCCCATGATTCCTTCGAGGCGAAGGTGCAACTGGTGGGCCAGGAGAACTTCACCCAGTTTGAGCGCGTGGTGTTGCTGCAGACCTTCGATTCCAACTGGCGTGATCACCTGAGTTCGCTGGACTATCTTCGCCAGGGCATTCATCTGCGC
>JAUYGP010000545.1 GCA_030690515.1 Giesbergeria sp. | reverse complement strand
GTGCAGCGCCTGGGCCAGGCACTCTGATTCTTCGGGTGCCGTAAACCGAGACCGGTCAGGGCGCTATGGCGCCCTGTTGGATGCCCGCACCGCACGCCAGGCGGCGTTGGCCAGTTCTGTACGGTAGGTGCTGGGCGGGGGCAGCGCGTCCGGGGCGGAGAGCCAGGCGCGGCAGTAGCTTTGCACCGGGCCCATGACCAGCGAGGGCATCAGCGCACAAGGCAGCGCGCGCACCGCGCCTGTCTGGCGGTGCGGCTCGAACCAGGCCACCAGGGTTTGGTTGCGCTGCTGTGCGGCCAGCGCCAGTTCGGCCGCGCGCGGCCCTGCGGCCACGGGGCTGCGTGCCTGGAACAGAAAGCGTGCGTTGTGGGGCTGCGACTCCACCCACTCAAGGTAGCTGCTGACCAGGGCGCGCACACCGCCTTCGGCGCCCTGGGATGCGTCCAGATGGGCCTGCATGCTGCGCGACTGGTCGGCCAGGATGGCGAAGAACAGGGCCGCCACCACGCCCTCCTTGCTGCCAAAGTGGTGGTAGATGCTGCCTACGCTGGCGTTGCAGTGTTCGCGCAAGCCCTCGATGGAAATCGCCTCTACCCCGTGCACAGTGGCACAGGCCAGCGCGGCGTTCAGGATGTCCTGTCGGCGGTCGCTGGGCTCAAGGGAGGGCTGGGGTGGGGTGTTGCGGGCCATGCAGTCTATTCTAGAATATCGTTCTAGAAAACAATTCTACCCACAGCGAAACCTCTGCCATGCCTTCTTTTGACCCCATACCGGCCCCCGGCCATGCCTTGTACCCGCACCTGCTGGCTCCCCTCGACCTGGGTTTCACGCAGCTGAAAAACCGGGTGCTCATGGGCTCCATGCACACTGGGCTGGAGGACGGGCGCGACCTGGGCAAGTTGGCCGCCTACCTGCGCGAGCGGGCCGAGGGCGGGGTGGGCCTGATCGTGACCGGGGGTTTTGCGCCCAACATCGCGGGCTGGACCAAGCCATTTGCCGGCACGCTGGCCAGCGCAGGCGCCGCCCAGCGCCATCGGGTGGTGACGCGCACGGTGCACGAGGCGGGCGGCAAGATTGCGCTGCAAATCCTGCACACCGGGCGCTATGCCTACCACCCGCTGGCGGTGGCACCCTCGCGGCTGCAGTCGCCCATCTCGCCGTTCACACCGTTTGCGCTGTCAGCGGCCGGGGTAGAGCGGCAGATCCGCGCCTTTGTGAACTGCGCCAAGCGTGCCCGCGAGGCGGGTTATGACGGGGTCGAGATCATGGGCTCCGAGGGCTATCTGATCAACCAGTTTCTGTCGCAGGCCACCAACCTGCGCACGGACGCCTGGGGCGGCGACTACAGCCAGCGTATGCGTCTGCCGGTCGAAATTTTGGCGCGCACCCGCGAAGCAGTGGGCGAGGATTTCATCCTCATCTACCGCCTCTCCATGATCGACTTGGTGCCCGGCGGTAGCGCCTGGGACGAGATCGTCACCCTTGGCAAGGCAGTGGCGCGGGGCGGCGCCAGCATCATCAACACCGGCATTGGCTGGCACGAGGCGCGCGTGCCCACCATCGCCACCAGCGTGCCGCGGGCAGCGTTTGCCTGGGTGACGCGCAAGATGAAAAAGGAGTTTGCCGCCGCCGGTATTGCCACGCCGCTGGTGGCGTCCAACCGTATCAATACACCCGAGGTGGCGGAGCTCCTGCTGGCCGACGGCAGCGCCGACATGGTGTCCATGGCGCGCCCGCTGCTGGCCGACCCGGCCTTTGTACACAAGGCCATGCTGGGCCAGGCCGACCGCATCAACACCTGTATTGCCTGCAACCAGGCCTGCCTGGACCATGTTTTCAAGAACAAAACTAGCAGTTGCCTGGTGAACCCACGGGCCTGCCACGAGACCGAACTGGTCTACCGCCCCGCGCCCGCCGCCAAGCGCATTGCCGTGGTGGGTGCAGGCCCCGCCGGGCTGACGGCGGCCACGGTGGCAGCCGAGCGCGGGCACGAGGTGCACCTGTTCGATGCAGCGGCCGAGATCGGTGGCCAGCTCAACATGGCCAAGACAGTGCCGGGCAAGGAAGAATTCCACGAGATGCTGCGCTACTTGGCCGTGCGCGTGCAGGACACCGGCGTGCACCTGCACCTGAACCAGCGTGTGCAGGCGCAGGACCTGACGGGCTTTGACGAGGTGGTGGTGGCCACGGGTGTGAACCCACGCGACCCCCGGATTCCCGGACAAGACCACCCCAAGGTGCTGAGCTATATCGACGTGCTGCGCCACCACAAACCCGTGGGCGCGCGCGTGGCGGTGGTGGGTGCGGGCGGCATTGGTTTTGACGTGGCCGAATTCCTGGTGCAAGACGGCCACTCCAGCACGCTGGACCTGCAGGCCTGGCAGGCAGAGTGGGGCATCACCGACCCGGCGCTGGCGCGGGGCGGCCTGGCACCCCAGGGGCCGCACACGACGCCACCGGCACGCCAGATCACGCTGCTGCAGCGCAAAAAGGGCAAGCTGGGGGCGGGCCTGGGCAAGACCACGGGCTGGATCCACCGTGCGGCCCTGAAGATGAAGAACGTGGAGATGGTGGGCGGCGTGAACTACGAGCGCATCGCCGACGAAGGTTTGCTGGTGTCCTATGGCGACAAGCGCGAAAACTCCACCTGGATCGCCTGCGATACGGTAGTGCTGTGCGCGGGCCAGGTGCCACTGCGCGACCTGGCCGACGCCCTGCAGGCCCAGGGCCGCGCCGTGCACGTGGTGGGCGGCGCGCTGGAAGCGGGCGAGCTGGACGCCAAACGTGCCATCGACCAGGCGGCACGGCTGGCGGCACGGCTGTAATCCGGCCGAAAACATCAAAAACAGGAGCTGCTAGCGCTTTATAGGTAATGATTTCAATATGTTTTCTATCTGAAAACCAATGTACATAAGCGCTACTAGCTCCTCAATCAATAGCGCAACGGAGCCCGCTCAATCCGCCAGCCCCAGCGCCTGGAACACCCGCGCCGCCGCGTAGGCGTCGTTGGCGGCATAGATCAGCTGGGCTTCGCTCAGTTGCGGCTTGGCCCAGTTCGAGGTGGCGGCTTTCTTGGACTTGAGGAAGCGCTGCTGGAACAACACGGCCACGGCCGCCTTCACGCCCATGTCCTTGCGGTAGCCCCGTTGTTGCAGGCTGGTGTTGAGTTCCAGCACATCGGCCGCCTCCACGCCCAGCCGCGCCTGGATGCGCTTGCGGTCGTCCCCCAGGCCAAACCCCGCCTTGGTGATGCCGCGCAGCGCCAGCAGTTCGGCCACCAGGGCGCTGCAGTCGGGGTCATACAACTGGAACACCCAGGCCTGCTCCAGGGTGGACAGCTGTACGGTGTGCGGCCCTTCGGATTCCTGGCCCTTGGCAAAGGTGGGGCGCGATTCGGTATCAAAACCCCAGAATCGGCAAGCGGCCAGGGCATCCCGTGCGCGCTCGGCCTGCGGGCCCGTGCTGACCAGATGGATGCGATCCAGGCCCAGGCGCTCAAAGGGATCGAGCAGGGCGATCTGCTCCTTGCCGGGAACGGGGTGGCGTGTGTGCATGGGGGCATTGTGAACCAGGCCCTCTGCAAGGCCCCCGCTGGGGCGGGTCAGGGCGCGGCGGTCGGGGCGGCCATGGTGCCGTCGCTGCCGGCGTCGAGCACGGCAAGCTGGTTGCGGCCCCGGCGCTTGGCCAGGTACAGGGCTTGGTCGGCACGGTCAAGCAGGTCGTGCAGGCTGCGGTCGCCCGGGCTGAGCGTGCCCAGGCCCATGCTGGTCGTAACGCCGTAGGGCCGGCCGTTGCTGTCGGTCAGTTCCAGGGCGCGGATCGCCTCCAGGATGCGGTTGGCAATGTCGGCGCCTTCCGCAGGCAGGGTGTGTGGCAGCAGCAGG
>JAUYGP010000537.1 GCA_030690515.1 Giesbergeria sp. | reverse complement strand
AGAGGCTTGATCATATCTTATATAAGACATAAGACAAATTGACGCAGTGCGGAAAACGGCAGTAAAATCCCACCCTGTTCGCGGGGCACGTGTTGCTGGTAACAGGCGCAGGTAGCAACCGCTGCACTCTCACCTGTTTCCTTTACTTCCTGGAGTTCTCACCATGAGCAAAACGCCCGTTCGCGTCGCTGTCACCGGCGCCGCCGGCCAAATTGGCTACGCCCTTCTGTTTCGCATCGCCTCGGGCGAAATGCTGGGCAAAGACCAGCCCGTCATTCTGCAATTGCTCGAAGTCCCTGTAGAAGGCCCGCAAAAGGCACTCAAGGGCGTGATGATGGAGTTGGATGATTGTGCTTTCCCGTTGCTCGTCGAGATGACCGCGCACAGCGACCCTATGACGGCCTTCAAGGATGCCGACTACGCACTGCTGGTGGGTTCGCGCCCACGCGGTCCCGGCATGGAGCGTGCCGAGCTGCTGGCCGTCAATGGCGCCATCTTCACGGCACAGGGCAAGGCGCTCAATGCCGTTGCCAGCCGCAACGTCAAGGTGCTGGTCGTGGGTAATCCTGCCAACACCAATGCCTACATCGCCATGAAGTCGGCGCCAGACCTGCCGCGCAAGAACTTCACTGCCATGCTACGCCTGGACCACAACCGTGCTGCCAGCCAGATCGCTGCCAAGACCGGCAAGGCCGTGGCCGACATCGAAAAACTCACCGTCTGGGGCAACCACTCGCCCACGATGTATGCCGACTACCGCTTTGCCACCATCAATGGCGAGAGCGTGGCCAAGATGATCAACGACCAGGAATGGAACGCCAACACGTTCCTGCCCACCGTGGGCAAGCGCGGCGCAGCCATCATTGAAGCGCGTGGCTTGTCGTCGGCCGCATCGGCCGCCAACGCCGCTATCGACCACATGCGCGACTGGGCTTTGGGCACCAACGGCAAGTGGGTCACCATGGGTATTCCTTCGGATGGCCAGTACGGCATTCCCAAGGACGTCATGTTCGGCTTCCCGGTGACCTGCGAAAACGGCGAATACAAGCTCGTTGAAGGCCTGGAAATCGATGCCTTCTCGCAAGAGCGCATCAACAAGACGCTGGAAGAACTGCAAGGTGAGCAGGACGGCGTGAAGCACCTGCTGTAATCGCCCATGAGCGATGCCGGGCTGCCCCAAGCCGCGAAAGCCCCTGTGGGCGCGCGCGCTGTACACGCTGTGACAAGCGTGGGAGGGCGCCCGCATCCGCGCGACATCCTTTTGGGTGCACAGGCGGCAGCAGGTCTGCTGCCGGTCTGTGACCACTACAGCGGTGCCCCTGCGCGGATGCGCAAAAGCCTGCAACTGCAGGCTGAAATGACACAAGAGTTTGGCGCCTGCGTCTTTGACGTGACGCTGGACTGCGAAGATGGCGCCCCCGTGGGCGCCGAGGCCGAGCATGCCGCCCTGGTGGCGGCGCTGGCCTGTGAAGCGGAACCCGGCGCACGGGTGGCTGCGCGCGTGCATGCGGTGGATCATCCGGCCTTTGCCAGCGATATGGCTACGATCGCCGGTGTGGCCGGTCACCGCCTGTGCCACATCATGCTGCCCAAGGTCGAATCGATCGACGATGTACTGCAGGCCGAACGCGCACTCGAGCGTGCAGGGGCTGCGCATCTGCCGCTCCACGCCCTCATTGAATCCCCCGGTGCGGTTCACCGTGCCTTTGATATTGCGGCCCACCCGCGTGTGCAGAGCCTGAGCTTTGGCTTGATGGACTTCGTATCGGCCCACGGAGGCGCCATCCCGGCATCGGCCATGACGTCGACCGGGCAGTTCGATCACCCCCTGGTCGTGCGCGCCAAGCTGGAAATTGCCTCCGCCTGCCATGCCTATGGCAAGGTGCCATCGCACTGCGTGGTGACTGAGTTTGCCGACATGGCGGCCATGCAGTCCGCAGCCCGCCGCGCGGCCCGTGAACTGGGCTACACACGCATGTGGAGCATCCATCCCGCGCAGATCAGGCACATCCTTGAAGCGCTGTCGCCTGCTCAGGACGAGGTGTTGCAGGCCTCTACCATCATTGCCGCCGCCGTGGAGGCAGACTGGGCACCTATCAGTGTGGACGGCGTTCTGCATGACCGGGCGAGCTACCGATATTTCTGGCAGGTGCTGGAACGGGCGCACCAGACTGGGCGAAGTCTGCCGCATGCGGTACAACACTGGTTTGCATCGTCGCATTGCTGAACCCCTTTCCTCACGCTGGAGCCCAACCATGAAAACACTGCTCGCCTCTGCACTCATCGCCCTGGTGCCCTCGCTGGTTCTGGCCCAGGCAGCCCCGACTGCCAAATCAGCGCCCAAGTCGTCGACCAAGGCTGCTACAGAGTCCAAGACCAAGTCCGTCGCCAAAAAGGCGTCCGCCAAAGGCAGCACAAAGACCACGGTGGCAAAGGTCGAACCGCCCAGCAGCCGCGTGCAGCTGCGCAGTGCGACAAGCCAGGTCGCCAGCGGCCTGATCGCCGCACGCACCGCCGTTTCGCCCGAAGAACTGGCCATTGCCGAGCGTGTCTATGTCGGCCTGATCGGCTGTGAGCTGGGCGCTACGGTCAGCGTCATTGCAGACCCAGTGGCGCCGGGCCATTTCCATGTGGGCGGCAAAGGCTTCAAATACCACATGGCTCCGGTGGTCACCTCCACCGGTACGGTGCGCCTGGAAGATCCAGTTGGGGGAGCTGTCTGGCTGCAGATCGCCAACAAATCCATGCTGATGGACCAGAAGCGCGGTCAACGGCTGGCCGACGAATGCATGAGCCCGGAACAGACCGTGGTGGCCGAAGCCATCAAGAAAACCCCACCTCCCAGCCTGCTCGACGCAAAAACCACCAAGTAATTGCCTGCAGCGGGCTGTGAAAGCCTTGCCCCTCGTTTGAAAAGATAGTAGTAACCGGAGAAAGAAATAAATGTTGCAAGCCTACCGTGACCATGTGGCCGAGCGCGCAGCGCTGGGTATTCCGCCGCTGCCCCTGACCGCCAAGCAAACCGGCGAACTGGTCGAACTGCTCAAGAACCCGCCAGCAGG
>JAUYGP010000527.1 GCA_030690515.1 Giesbergeria sp. | reverse complement strand
AGTCGGCGATGGCGCGGGCTGATTCGCCCGACCACAGCGCCAGCAGCGGCATGTCGAGCCATTGGAAGCTGGCCACGGCCGCCAGCGCGGTGGCCAGCACAAAACCGGCGCTGCGCCAGCCCCAGGGCGAGGCACGGGCTGCTGACGGGGTATCGAGCGCACGGCGCAGCCAGCCCGAGAGGGCGTCGGCGCCCAGCACCAGTAGCATGAAGGTGGCGAGGATGGTGGCAGCCTCGCCCCCATTGAGCATCTTCATCGCCTGGTCCATCAGCTGCCCCAGGCCGCCCGCGCCGACAAAGCCCATCACCACCGAGGCGCGTATGGCGCATTCCCAGCGGTACACCGTGTAGCTGGCCAGCTCCTTCGAGGCTTGGGGCAGTAGGCCATAGAGGATGGCGACGGGGCGGCTGGCGCCGCTCATGCGCAGCGCCTGTGCTGGCAAGGGGTCGGTGGATTCGAGAATTTCTGCATAGACCTTGGCCAGCATGCCGCCATAGGTCAACGCTAACGCCAGCACGCCGGCGGCCGGCCCCAGGCCCAGCACGCGCACGAACAGCAGCGCCCACACCAGTTCTGGAATGCTGCGCAGGATGGTGAGCAGGCCGCGGGCTACCGGGTTCTGCGTGCGCCGCTCGCGCCCGGCGCTGCTGGCCACATAGGCCAGGGGCACGGCCAACAACCAGGCCAGGGCCATGCCTGCGGTGGCAATGGCCAGTGTCTCCAGCGTGGCGCGGGCCAGGTAGCCGCGGAACTCGGGGCCGGTCTCCGGGGGCAGAAAGCCTGCAAGAAAACCGCCTATCACCCGCAGATTGGCAGGGTCGAGCAACGCGCCGGGGTGTACCTGTGCGGCGTGCAGCAGCGGCCAAAGCACCAGCACCGCCAGCACGGCGCCGCCAAGGCGTCGGCTGGCGATGGGGTCGCGCAGGGCGGGGTTCAGCGGCATCCGGCGATGGAGAGCAATGCCGCGCTGTCGGCGGCTACCGGCGGTGCCTGGTCGCTGGCGGCCGGTGGGCCCAGCGTCGGCAGCACCCCGCCTTCGCTGGCATACAGCGCGTGCAGCAAGGTGTCGTCCACCTGTGCGGCGGGCAGGTCGAAGACGATGCGTCCTGCTCGGATGCCGACGATGCGCGCAAAGCAGGCCAGTGCCAGGTCCACCGCGTGCAGGCTGGCCACCAGCGTGGCACCGCGCGCGGCGGCATCCTGCACCAGCAGGCGCACCGTGGCCAGCGCCAGGGCAGGGTCGAGGGCAGACACGGGTTCGTCGGCCAGCAGCAGCTCGGGCTGCTGATAAAGCACCCGTGCAATGCCCACGCGCTGCAACTGCCCGCCCGAGAGCTCATCGCAGCGGGCAAACAGCTTGTCGGTCAGTTGCACGCGCGCGAGCGCCGCCTGTGCGCCCGCAATATCGAGCGGATAAACCAGAGAGGCGAAGGATTTCCAGGCCGACCATTGCCCCAGGCGCCCGGCCAGTACCGCTGTGACAACACGCTGGCGCGGCGGAATCGGCGGTGCCTGGTGCACCGTTCCAATGCGCGCGCGCAAGGCCCGATTCGGAGCGTGCGCTGTTGCCGTAAGAGCCGTTTGCAGGACCTCCGCACGGCCAGTGCTGGGGCGCAGCGCTGTGCCCAGTACCGAGAGCAGCGAGGTTTTTCCTGCGCCGGACGGCCCGATCAAGGCCACGCACTCGCCTTGTGCGGCGCTCAGCACAATGTCCTGCAAGGCGATGGTGCCATTGGCGTGGGTGAGGCCCACGCCGCTCAGGTGAAAGCCCATGCGTGACCCCGTTTTACTTGAGCAAACCGGCTGACTGGGCCGCCTTTTCGATGCCTTCGTAGTTCTCCATGCGCGTCGGGATGAAGCGCGAGGCCCGTTGCAACTCCAAGATGGGCTTGTGCTGTGGGTTGGCCGGGTCGAGCTGAAGGAACGCGTCTTTCAGCTTCTGGACCAGCGCCGGGTCCAGGTCGCCGCGCACCGTCCAGTTGTAGTCAAAGTACGGCGGGGTGGTGGCAAAGACGCGCACTTTGCTGGTGTCCACCTTCTTTTGTTCGACCAGTTTCTCCCACACCGAGGCATTGAGCACCCCGGCTTCGACCTTGCCCGAGGCTACAAAGGCCACCGTGGCGTCATGCGCGCCCGAGAAGGCGACGTTTTTGAAGTCGTTCTCTGGGTTGATTCCGGCCTGCTGCAAATAGAAGCGCGGCATCAGGCTGCCCGAGGTGGACGAAGGCGCACCAAACGCAAAGCTCTTGCCTTTGAGGTCGGCGAGGGCCTTGATGTGGGGGTCGGCCGTGATGAACTTGGAGGTGAAGCGCGCATCCTCTTCGCGCTGCACAAGGGGAATTGCCGTGCCGTGGGTGCGAATCTTCGCCTGCACATACGTAAAGCCCCCCAGCCAGGCCAAGTCCAGCTTGCCCGTGGCGAGCGACTCGACCACAGCGGCGTAGTCGGAAACGGGGGTGAACACCACCTTCATGCCGGTCTGCGCGGCCAGGTAGTCGCCCAGGGGCGCGAACTTGCGTTGCAGCTCGGTGGGCGCTTCGTCCGGAATGGCGGAGACGCGCAGCACTTTGTCGGCCGCCGCAGCAGGCAGGCAGGTCAGGGTAGAGGCAAGGGCGGCGCAGCACAGCAGCGCCCGCGTGAGCGCCGAGCGCCGAGCAGGAGTAGAGGTCATGACAAATTCCGATTTGAGGGCAGCCACCACCGTGCGGAGTCACGGCGGTTTAATCAAGCACCGAGGTGCCAAAGTTGAGCGCAGCATGCATGCCACGCGCCCCAATTGTGCGGGATAGCGTCGCGCATGCGTCTGAATCGCATTGCGCCAATCGCCCACGCGACACTCAAGGCATGCAGGTCGCCGCAAAATACACCATTCACCGCTACCGGCCCCTGTCGGCAGCACCGCACTACAACAAAGGAGAATCCATGCCCCGCACTATTCAGCAGCTCTTTGATTTGACTGGCAAAACGGCACTCGTCACGGGCGGCTCGCGCGGCCTGGGCCTGCAAATGGCGCATGCGCTGGGTGAGGCCGGGGCCAAAATCATGCACAGCTCGCGCAAGGCTGCGGATCTGGAAGCCGCCACCGCCGAGCTGCAGGCGGCCGGCATCGATGCCCGTTGGATTGCCGCCGATTGCGCGCAAGAGGAAGAAGTCCACCGCCTCGCCCGCGAGACGATGGAGCGCATGGGTGACATCGACATCCTGGTCAACAACGCAGGTGCCACCTGGGGCGCTCCGGCCGAGGACCACCCACTGGACGCCTGGGACAAGGTGATGAACCTCAACGTGCGCGGCTACTTTCTGCTCAGCCAGTATGTGGCCAAGCACAGCATGATCGGGCGGCGCAGCGGCAGCATCATCAACGTGGCGTCCATCGCTGGCCTCGGCGGCAACCCGCAGGGCATGAACACCATTGCCTACAACACCTCCAAGGCGGCCGTGATCAATTTCACGCGCGCGTTGGCGGGCGAATGGGGTAAGTACGGCATCCGCGTCAATGCCATCTGCCCAGGATTTTTCCCGAGCAAGATGACCATGGGCCTGCTCAAGACCCTGGGTGAAGAAAACCTGGCGGCCCACGCCCCCCTGGGTCGCCTGGGCGATAACGAAGACCTCAAGGGCCTGTGCGCGCTGTTCGCATCCGATGCAGGCAAGCACATCACGGGTCAGCACCTGGCTGTGGACGGCGGCGTCAGCGCCTTGGTCGGAGGCTGAATAGTGTTCAACCCCCTGAGGCGCTGCGCGCCTTCCCCTTCTCTCGCACGGCTGCGCCATGCGGGAAGGGGGACGCCACCGGTGCGGCGGGGCGGCCCTTGCACGGTGGCCGCTGGCTTGTGACGCGCCAGTTTTGACCGCTGCAATTTTGAGGACGACTCTTGCTTGATTTTGGTGTTGAAATCCCTTTCGTCGAGTTGCTGGGCTTTGCCATGGTGCGCATGCAGGACGGCGAATCCGAGCTGCATTACGAGGCACGGCCCGAGCACCTCAACTCGTTTGGCGTCACGCACGGCGGTGCTTCGATGACGCTGCTGGACGTGACCATGGCCACGGCGGCGCGCAGTGTGGCGCCTGAAATGGGTGTGGTCACCATCGAGATGAAGACCAGCTTCATGCAGGCGGCCCAAGGCCCACTGGTCGCCAAGGGCCGCTTGATCCACCGCACGGCCACGCTGGCGTTTACCGAAGCCACCGTGTTCGACGCCAAGGGCCGGCCGTGCACCCATGCCACCGGCACCTTCAAATATGTGCGGCGCCTGCCGGTGGGGCCAGGCAGCGTGAACGAACTGCGCACCATCGCCACCGATTGACCTTGCCGCCGCCCACGGTATCTATTTCAGGTCAAATTGGCCTCCAGCGCTTGATGGTATTGCGCTAGCAGCTATCAAAGTTATAGTAATCATTTTCAGGAGTGCTTTCATGCCCCGCAATCAACAGATTCTTCTCGACAACCGTCCACAGGGCGAAGCCGTGGCCAGCAACTTCAAACTGGTCGCCACCGACACCCCCGCGCTGCAGGACGGCCAGGTCCTGGTGCGCAACCATTTCCTCAGCCTGGACCCCTACATGCGCGGCCGCATGAACGATGCCAAGAGCTACGCCCAACCCCAGCCGCTGGGCGAGGTCATGCAGGGTGGCACTGTGGGCGAAGTGGTTGAGAGCCGCAGCCCCAAGTTTGCCGTGGGCGACAAGGTGGTGGGCTTTGGCGGCTGGCAGGAATACAGCGTGGCCGATGCGAACCAGCCCGGTTCCTTGAAAAAAGTGGACACCACACACGTGCCGTTGTCGCACTACCTGGGCGCCGTCGGCATGCCCGGCGTCACCGCCTGGTACGGCCTGGTGAAAATTATTGCACCTAAAGAGGGCGACACCGTGGTGGTCAGCGCCGCCACGGGCGCGGTGGGCAGCGCCTTTGCCGCCCTCGCCAAAGCGCGTGGCTGCCGCGTGGTGGGCATTGCCGGTGGTCCCGACAAATGCCAATACGCCGTGGACGAGCTGCACTTTGACGCCTGCATTGACTACAAAGAGCACAGCGACGGCAAGGCCATGGGCAAAGCCCTCAAGGACGCCTGCCCCAAGGGCATCGACGGCTACTTCGAAAATGTGGGCGGCTGGATCATGGACGCCGTGATGCTGCGCATGAACGCCTTTGGCCGCATCGCGCTGTGCGGAATGATCGCCGGCTACGACGGCGCACCACTGCCCATGGCGCACCCGGCACTCCTTCTGGTGAGCCGCCTGAAGATCGAAGGCTTTATCGTCAGCGAGCACATGGAAGTCTGGCCCGAGGCGCTGACCGAACTGGGTCAGCTCGTGGCGACCGGCAAGCTGCGCCCGCGTGAGAGCGTGGCCGAAGGCATTGCTGCAGCACCCGAGGCGTTTTTGGGCCTGCTCAAGGGCAAGAACTTCGGCAAGCAGGTCGTCAAGCTGGTATGAACATGAACAACCCCCTGAGCGGCTGCGCCGCTTCCCCCTTCTCTCGGCTATCGCCGGGAAGGGGGACGACGCCAGCGCGGCGGGGCGGCCCTTGCGCGGCGTCCCTGGTATGGGTCGTGCCAGATTCGCAGGGCGTGAATTGATCTGCAGCGTAGTGGAGCACTGCAATGACTTTGAGTTGGACCTGCAAGCGCTTCGATGATCTGGGCGTGCACGCCCTGCACGATGCGCTGGCCTTGCGGTGCCGGGTGTTTATTCTTGAACAAGGCCCTTACCAGGACCCGGATGCCGCCGACAGGCAGGCCTGGCATCTGCTGGGCTACGACGCCGCGGGCCAGCTCCAGGCCTGCCTGCGCGTGGTGGACCCTGGTGCCAAGTATGCCGAGCCCTCCATTGGTCGCGTGGTAACGGCACCCGAGGCCCGTGGTCAGGGACTGGGCCGTGTGTTGATGTCCGAGGGCCTGGCGCGCTGTGCTAAAGCGTGGCCGGGCAGGGCGGTGCGCATCAGTGCGCAATCGCATCTGCACGATTTTTATGCGGCGCTCGGTTTTGCGCCGGTGGGTACGCCCTACCTGGAAGACGGTATTCCCCACATTGAAATGCTGCGCCCCGCAGAGCCAGCGCTTTCCAAGGAGACACCATGAGCACAGAACTCATCCTGCACCACTACCCCTCGTCGCCGTTTGCCGAAAAGATTCGCCTTGTGCTGGGCTTCAAACAACTGCCCTGGAAGTCGGTCATCATCCCCAGCGTCATGCCCAAGCCCGATGTGGTGGCGCTGACGGGTGGTTACCGGCGCACACCCATTCTGCAGATCGGTGCCGATATTTACTGCGATACCAGCCTGATTTGCGAGGTGCTGGAGCACAAGCAGCCCGAACCTGTTCTCTATCCACCGCACTTGAAGGGCGTCTCCCGCGTGTTTGCCCAGTGGGCCGACAGCACCCTGTTCTGGACGGCCATGGCCTACAACATGCAGCCCAAGGGCGTGGCCGCGCTGTTTGCCAAGCTGCCGCCCGAGGCCGGGGCCGCTTTTGCTGAAGACCGCAAGGCCATGAGCGTGAACATGACGCGCCTGCGCACGCAGGACGCCGCGCCCGCCTACCGCTCCTACTTGCGGCGCATCGCGCACATGGTTGAAGAGCACGACTTTTTGTTTGGCATGGAGCCCTGTGTGGCCGACTTTGCCACCTACCACCCGCTGTGGTTTACGCGCGTGTGCACGCCGTCGGTGGCCGATGTGTTCGACCATGTGCCCGCCGTGCTCGAATGGATGGACCGCATTGCCGCACTGGGCCATGGCCGCATGGAGCGGTTCACCGCCCAGGACGCCATCACCGTGGCCGCTGGCGCCGAGCCGCTGCCGCACATGAGTGACGTGTTCCAGGATGAACACGGCATTGCCCTGGGCAGCGAAGTCACCGTGGCACCCGAGAGCTTTGGCCCCGAGGCCACGCAAGGCACGCTGGTGGCCGCCACCCGCACGCGCTACATCCTGCGCCGCGAAGACCCGCGTGCCGGCACTGTCAATGTGCATTTCCCCCGCATTGGTTACGTACTGAAAGCGACATCCCCCTGAGCGGCTGCGCCGCTTCCCCCTTCTCTCGGCTACGCCGGGAAGGGGGGACCTTGCTCAGCGCGGCGGGGCGGCCCTTGCGCGGCGGTCGCTGGTCTGGACTGCGCCCGTTTCAAGCATGACGCCCTG
>JAUYGP010000524.1 GCA_030690515.1 Giesbergeria sp. | reverse complement strand
CGACGCGCGTTGGCTGGGCGCGCCGCTCGGAAAGTAGGCCATTCGCCGCTCGGAAAGTAGACCACCTGAGGGTCTAGCGCGGGCTTGTGGGGACGGAGGTCCCCGGGGTCCGCTGGAGGATGCTCAGGATGGACCAGGTACATGTGATTCGCCACCAGGTGCTGGTGTTTGGTTTGGTGTTCGTGGTGGCTGGTCTCGCGTTCAAGCTGGGGGCTGTGCCGTTCCATATGTGGGTTCCAGACGTTTACCACGGCGCACCGACGGTGGTCACGCTGATGATCGGCGGGGCGCCCAAGCTGGCCGCCTTCGCCATCGTGATGCGCCTGCTGGTCGATGGCTTGTTGCCCCTGGCGATTGACTGGCAACAGATGCTGGCGGTGCTGGCCGTCGGTTCGCTTTTGGTGGGTAACTTGGCTGCCATTGCGCAGACCAATCTCAAGCGCATGCTGGCGTACTCCACCATTTCGCAAATGGGCTTTGTGCTGCTGGGCCTGATGTCCGGCGTGGTACATGGCCATGTCGATGCTGCGACGGTGGAGGCCGCCTACAGTGCGTCGATGTTCTATGTGGTGACCTATGTGCTGACCACATTGGCGGCTTTTGGCGTGATTCTGTTGTTGACGCGCGAAGGCTTCGAGAGCGAAGAAATCTCCGACATGGCGGGTTTGAACCAGCGTAGCCCGCTCTATGCCGGCATCCTGGCCTTGTGCCTGTTCTCCATGGCGGGTATTCCTCCCATGGTGGGCTTCTATGCCAAGTTGTCGGTGCTGCAGGCTCTGCTGGCATCGGGCCAGACGCCTTACGTCGTGATGGCTGTTTTTGCGGTGCTGATGTCCTTGGTCGGGGCGTTCTATTACCTGCGCGTGGTCAAGGTCATGTACTTTGATGCTCCGCTCACTACGACGACCATTTCGGCACCTCTGGACGTGCGTATGGTGCTGACGCTCAATGGCGCGTTGTTGTTGGTGTTGGGCCTGTTTCCTGGTGGGCTGATGTCGCTGTGCGCGGACGCCATCATGCGCTCCTTGTCTTCCTGAGCCGAAGCCCGCCGTGTCGCAATCCGGTCTGGTCTGGCTCGTGATTTTGGCTGCCTGCGTGGCGGCCAATATTCCCTTTGTGAACCAGCGCATCTTGGCCGTAGGTCCTGCCCTGCTGCCCCATAAGAAGCTATTGCTTCGTCTGGTAGAACTGGTGGTGCTGTACTTGCTGGTGGGCGGGCTGGCACTGCTTCTGGAGAAGGGCGTCGGCCAGATCGCGCCCCAGGGTTGGGAGTTTTACGCCGTCACCGGGGCCATGTTCATTGTGCTGGCCTTTCCGGGGTTTGTGTTCCGCTATCTGCTGCGCCGTCGGCGATAGGCAGGGTGTGCTGAAGGCCGTTGCTGCATTTCCTCATGAAAGTGCTTGATCTTCACTGCCGACACAACCATGCTTTTGAAGGCTGGTTTGGGAGTGAGCAAGACTTCCAGAGTCAATTGCAGCAAGGTTTGTTGACCTGCCCGCTGTGCGGCGATGCACAGGTGAGCAAGGCGCTCAGTGCGCCGCGTATCAACCTCGGTGCGCGTGAAACCCTTGCAATGGCCTCCCCACGACCCGATGCGGCAGCGTCATCCGAGGTCTCCGAGCCCGCACAGCTATCCCTGCCGACCGCTGCAAGCGTGTTGCAATGGGCGCGCCAGGCTGCGGCGCAGGCCGAAGATGTAGGCTCGCAATTCGCTGACGAAGCACGCCGCATCCACCGCGGTGATGCGCCCGAGCGGGCTATCAAAGGCCAGGCCAGTGCAGACCAGACACTGCAGTTGCTGGAAGAGGGCGTGCCGGTGTTGCCGCTTCCCCAGGCCGCGACCGAAACTCTGCACTAAGAGCGACCAACAAAACTCTTCTGGCGTCGTTGCCGCGTCTTATCGTACGACTCGTACTGCCTGCGACACAGCGCCTAGCCAGAACCGCTTCGCTGAGTTTTGTTATCCGCTCTAAGCTCCTCGCGTCTATCCGCCACGCCCTTTTCGGTGGGCGGGCCCGTGGGCTACGCCGTAAATTGCAGCGCTGCCAGACGCGCATACACCCCATTGCGCGCCAGCAACTCCATGTGGCGCCCCTGTTCCACGATGCGCCCATGCTCTATCACCACGATGCGGTCGGCGTTCTGCACCGTGGCCAGGCGATGGGCGATTACGAGCGTGGTGCGCTGGCCTGCATGGCTTTGCATGGCCGAGTCCAGCGCGGCCTGCACCATGCGCTCACTTTCGGCGTCCAGGGCGCTGGTGGCTTCATCGAGCAAAAGCAGGGGTGGATTTTTGAGCATGGCGCGCGCAATGGCGATGCGTTGACGCTGACCTCCTGACAGCCGTACCCCGCGCTCGCCCAGAAAAGTACCATAGCCTTCAGGCAAGGCCTGCAGAAAATCATGGGCGAAGGCGTCGCGGGCGGCCGCCATGACTTCTTCATCCGACGCGTCGTGGCGTCCATAACGAATGTTCTCCAGCGCGCTGGCTGAAAAAATCACGGCATCCTGGGGTACGGTGCCGATATTGCCCCGCAAGGTGTCGAACGATAGTTCGCGGATATCCACGCCGTTCAGACGGATGGCCCCTTGCCCCGGGTGCGTGTGGTCAATGTCATAGAACCGCTGCAGTAGCTGGAACACCGTGGTTTTGCCTGCACCGCTGGCGCCCACCAGGGCGACGGTTTCGCCCGGCTGTAGTGCCAGCGAAAAACCCTGCAGGGCGAACTGGCCGGGCCGCGAGGGGTAGTGAAAATCCACCTGCTCAAACTCCACGGCCAGGCCGCGACCGGTGTCGGGCAGGGGCGCAGCTTGGGCGGGGGCGGCCACAGGGGACTCGCTGGCCAGCAATTCCATCAGGCGTTCGGTGGCACCTGCGGCACGCAGCAGATCGCCATACACCTCACCCAGCACAGTGGCAGCGCCCGCCAGCAGCATCACATACACCACGGTCTGGCCTAGGTGCCCGGCGCTCATGCTACCTTCCAGAACGGACTGGGTGCCCCGGTACAGCCCCCACAGCAGCAAGGCCGCATTCGCGATGATGATGAAGGCCACCAGGGCGGCCCGTGCCCGGGAACGGCGCACGGCGGTCTCGAAGGCG
>JAUYGP010000519.1 GCA_030690515.1 Giesbergeria sp. | reverse complement strand
CGCCTTCGGCCAGCGTGGCCTCGTAGTGCTTCACGTAGTCAGGCGTGGTGCCCACGATGCGGTAGCCCGCATGGCTGTCGCCCAGGCTCAGCGGAATCACCTGCGCCACCAGCGGGTGCTGCTGCAGGGCCTGCACTTCCTGCAAGGGGATGTTGCCGGTGGGGGTGTCGATGTGGAACACGCCCGCCAGGATGAGCTGCAGCGGGCTGCCTTTGGCACCCACCACCAGGTCGATGCCTTTGAGGTCGCGCTCGAACGCCTGGTCGAGCTGCGCCGCTGCCAGCACCACCAGGGTGATGGTGGCCAGCCCCAGGCTGAGCAGCAGCAGGTTGAGCGCGGCGGCCAGCGGGCGCGACCACAGGTAGCGCCAGGACAGACGGGCCATGTATGCTATTTGTTTCATAGCTACTCGCGCTTGTCTGTATTGCCCTGGAGGCTGATTTCATTCAAATCCAGCACCACGGCACCCGCCAGGGCCTGCACCACGCGCTGGTCGTGCGTGGCGATCACCAGGGTGGCGTCGCAGGCGGCGGCGCTGCTTTGCAGCAGGGCCAGTGCACAGGCGGCGGCTTCGTCGTCCAGGCTGGCGGTGGGCTCGTCGGCCAGCAGCACCTCGGGCGCCAGCAGCACGGCCCGCGCCAGTGCCACGCGCTGCGCCTGCCCGCCCGAGAGCTGGTGCGGCTTGCGCGCGGCAAGGTCGGCCACGCCCAGCTGCTCCAGTGCGCGGGCAATGGCGGCATCGTCGCGTGGCTTTCCTGCGGCAAAGTAGGCCAGCGCCAGGTTGTCGGCCACGCTGAGTGCGCTGCTCAGGTGCAGTTTTTGCGGCAAAAAACCGATGCTGCGGGCCCGCCAGGCGTCGATTTCGGCACCGCGCTGCGTGCCAATCTGCAGGCCCGCCACAAACAGGTCACCCGTGGCCGTACCGCGCAACCCGGCCACCAGCGACAACCAGGTGGATTTGCCGCTGCCCGAGCGCCCGCGCACCAGCAGCGTGCCGCCCTGGCGCACATCCACATCCGGAAAGCGCCGCAGGGCCGCGCCAGGGTAGGCATGGGCCAGGCCCCGGGTGCGGATCATGCAGCGCCCTCGGGGTGGGCGCAGCCCGCGCACAGGCCGTGCACGGCAATATCGACGGCCAGGTTCTCGTGCCCGGCCTGGGCCAGCGTGCGCAGCAAGGGGCGCAGGGCCGCCTGCATGCGGGCCGAGCCCTGGGCCAGCCGAAACTGGCGGTGGCAGCCGCCGCACTCAAAACGCGGGGCGGCGCCGTCGTATCCCTGCGTGGCCAGTGCAAAGCGGGTCACCCGGGCGCCGTCGATCTGGCGCTGCAGCAGGCCGGCCGCAGCAAAGCGGTCGAGCAGGCGGTACACCGTGACGCGGTTGACCTGCACACCGGCCGCGTCCAGGGCCACAGCCACCTCGGGCACGCTCAGCGTGGCCTGGGGCTGCGCCTGGTACAGCGCGCCCAAAGCCCGGGTAGCGCGGGTGGCGCGCATACCGGGCGGCAAGGGCCAGGAGGGGGAAGCGGTGAATGGAATGGATGGGGTGGACATGCAGGGGCTGGCGGGACAATAACGCAATCTGGTTGCATTATGCCCTGCCCCTGCAGCCGTCAGCGGCTATTTGAGGAAGCGCGCAAAGGTCTGGCGAAACTTGACCACCTTGGGGCCGACCACATACGCGCAATAACCCTGTGACGGGTTGCGGGCGTAATAGTCCTGGTGGTAGTCCTCGGCCGGCCAGTAGTTCTGCAGGGGCTGCACCTCGGTGGTGAGGGGGGCGCCAAACAGCTTGTCTTGCGACATTTCGCGCAGCATGTCTTCGGCCACCTGGCGGTGCGCGGGGTCTTCGAAGTAGATGCCGCTGCGGTACTGGGTGCCCACGTCGTTGCCCTGGCGGTTGAGCGTGGTGGGATCGTGCGTGGCGAAGAAAATTTCCAGAATCTCGCGCACCGAGATGGTGGCGGGGTCAAACCGCAGCCGCACCACCTCGGCGTGGCCGGTGCTGCCGGTGCACACCTGCTCGTACCGGGGGCGCTCCACGTGGCCGTTGCAGTAGCCGCTTTCCACGTCGGTGATGCCGCGCACGCTGTCAAACACGGCTTCGGTACACCAAAAGCACCCACCGCCCAGCGTGATGACGGATTCTTTCGCCGCAGTGGCGGGGCCGGGTTGATTGCTTGCGATATCCATGGCGTCAGTTTCCTTGCGATAGGGTGGGTTTCACAGGGCGGGATGCCATTCGGTGACACGCACCAGGGCAGGGTTGTCGGCATGGTCCACCAGCATGCACCGCACCCTCTCCTGCCACAGGCGGGCAAACTGCTCCAGTTCGTCGCTGCTGGCCTGCTCGGAGAACGCCTTGGCCATCAACGGCGGCATCGCGTCCGGCCAGGGCACGACCGCGTTGTCGAAATGCACCATGACGGCTTTGCCCGTATCGCGGCGGCGCATGCCCAGAACGCCGTCCACGTCGGCGCCAAAGGCCAGCAGGTTCTTGCGTGCAAAAAGGGCCCGCTTGCCCGCACCCGGAAACCCTGTTTCCCCGGCGGCACCCGTGACCAGCTGCACGACCGAGGCGATGACACCTGTCACGCCACTGCCCGGCGCATCGCGCATGAAGACTTCCACATCGCCGCGCACAGGCGTCTCGGTGCCATAGAGTGCGCGCAGGCCATGCAGGGCCATCAGGTAGGCGCCCGCCACGGTGGGGCACGAGTGGCCTGCAAGGCGCACCACGTCGGCATAGCGGTATTCGATCAGGCCCTGGCGTGCGGCGCCCAGAAACCGGGCCAGCGGGTCATACACCGTCACAACGGGCGCCTCGGCGTAGAACGCCGGGAATTCCTGGTCTCGCAGTTCGACTGTCATGGCGCCTTCTCATTCGTGTTGGCGGCACAGTGCGTGCCGAGGGCAAATCGTAAACATTTCTCTCGACATGCCTGCAATGGGGCTATTACCTGCCTACAGCTGGATTGACCCCCATGGGCGGTTTTGCTACATTACTAACCAGTCAGTCAGTAAATAAATACGTGCCCACCTCCGCCCCGACCACCCCACCTGCGCCCAAGCGCGAGCGCCGCAAGGAAGCCCGCCCCGGCGAGCTACTGGAGGCCGCGCTTGCCCTGTTCGTGGAAAAGGGTTATGCCGCCACCAAGGTAGACGAAGTGGCCGCGCGCGCCGGGGTGTCCAAGGGCACGCTGTTTCTGTACTTCCCCAGCAAGGAAGAGCTGTTCAAAGCCGTGGTGCGCGAAAGCATCGTGGGCCGGTTTGGCGAATGGGAGCAGGAACTGGCACAGTTCCAGGGCAGCACGGCCGACATGCTGCGCTACAGCTACATCACCTGGTGGGAAAACATCGGCTCCACGCGGGCCTCGGGCATCACCAAGCTCATGCTCAGCGAGGCCGGTAACTTTCCCGAACTCACCCTGTTCTACCAGCGTGAAGTGATCGAGCCCGGCCAGCAGTTGATCCGCCGCGTGCTGCAACGTGGCATCACGCGGGGCGAGTTCCGGGCCATCAACCTGGACTACGCCGTCTATGCCGTGCTGGCGCCCATGATCTTTCTGATGCTCTGGAAGCACTCCATTGGCGCCTGCGTGCCCGATGCCGTGGCTTTTGATCCCCAGGCCTATATCCACAGCCAGGCCGACAGCCTGCTCTACGGCCTGCTGGCCCGCACCGAGTCCACTCCCTCCCCTTCTGCCTGATTCTCACTATGAAACGCTGGATCCCCTGGATGGCCGCCGCCATCATCATCGTGCTGGTCGCGGGCGGCGCCTTGCGCGCCATTTCTGCTCGCCAGGCGAAGCAGACGGCGCTGGCCGAGTCCACCGCCACCACCCGCCAGGTGGTGATGGACATTGCCCCCGAAGAAGTCAGCCCGGTGCGCAGGCAGAACCTGTCGCTCGACATTCCTCTCTCGGGCAGCTTGCGCGCCGTGCAGACGGCCACCATCAAGGCCCGTGTGGCCGGTGAACTGCAGGGTTTGACGCTGCGCGAGGGCGATACCGTGCGTGCAGGCCAGGAAGTGGCCCGCACCGACCCCACCGAATCGAACGCCCGCTTGCGCCAGGCCCAGCAACAGGCCGATGCGGCCCGCACGCAGGTGGACATCAGCCAGCGGCAGTTTGCCAATAACCGTGCCCTGGTGGACCAGGGTTTCATCTCGCCCACCGCGCTCGATACGTCGAAGGCCAGCCTGCAGGGGGCCCAGGCTTCGTACCAGGCAGCGCAAGCCGCCGCCGATGTGGCGCGCAAGGCCGTAGCCGACACGGTGCTGCGCAGCCCCATCAACGGGCAGGTGGCCCAGCGCCTGGCCCAGAACGGTGAACGTGTGGCCGTGGAGGCCCGCATTCTGGAGGTGGTGGATCTGTCGAGCCTGGAGCTGGAAGCCCTGATGGGGCCCGCCGACTCCGTGGCCGTGCGCCTGGGGCAAAAGGCCACTTTGCGGGTAGAAGGCCGCAGCGACCCGCTGGAGGCCACCGTGGTGCGCATCAACCCCAGTGCCCAGGCGGGAAGCCGATCGGTGCCGGTGTACCTGGCCATCGACAACAGCCAACCCATGGCCGCGCTGCGCCAGGGTCTGTTTGTGCAGGGCACTCTGGCCGTGGGCCGTGCCGAGCGGCTGACCGTACCACTCGATGCCGTACGCACCGACAAGCCCCTGCCCTACGTGCAGGTGGCCGACAACGGTCGCGTCGCACACCGCAACGTACAGACAGGTCAACGCGTGCAGGTAGACAACCAGACCGTGGTGGCCATTGAAGGCGTGCCCGAGGGCACGCTGGTGCTGGCCGGGCGCGTGGGCACCCTGCCCGAGGGCACGGTGCTACGCCTGCCGGGCAGCCAGGCCGCACCCGCCGCTGCGGCCAGCACGCCCGCTGCCGCCAAACCCTGACCTCCAGGACGACACACCATGTGGTTTACCAAGGTCAGTCTGAAAAATCCGGTGTTCGCCACCATGGTCATGCTGGCCTTTGTGGTGCTGGGCGTGTTCTCGTACCAGCGCCTGAAGGTGGACCAGTTCCCGGAGATCGACTTTCCGGTGGTGGTGGTCACGGCCGACTACCCCGGTGCCTCGCCCGAGATCGTGGAGAGCGAGGTCACCAAGAAGATCGAGGAAGGCGTCAACTCCATCGCGGGCATCAACGCCCTGACCTCGCGCAGCTATGAGGGCTCGGCGGTCGTCATCATCGAGTTCCAATTGCACATCGACGGCCGCAAGGCCGCCGAAGACGTGCGCGAAAAGGTGGCAACCATCCGCACCCAGCTGCGCACCGAGGTCAAAGAACCGCGCGTGTTGCGCTTTGACCCGGCCAGCCGTCCGGTATGGTCGCTGGCCGTGCTGCCCGATGGCGACGAGGCCACCCGCCAGAGTGCGGTGGAGCTGACCACCTGGGCCGACCAGACGCTGAAAAAACGCCTTGAAAACGTGCGCGGCGTAGGCGCTGTGACACTGGTGGGCGCCACCCGGCGCGAGATCAACATTTACCTCGACCCGCAGGCGCTCGAAGCCTTTGGCATCACGCCCGAACAGGTTGCGCAGGCCGTGCGCAACGAAAACCAGGACCTGCCGCTGGGTGCCATCCGTTCGCTCGACCAGGACCGCGTGGTGCAGATCGACGCCCGCATGCAGCGCCCCGAGGACTTTGGCCGCATCATCGTCGCCCGCAAGAACGGCGCACCAGTGCGTGTGGAGCAGATCGCCCGCGTACAGGACGGCCCGCAAGAAGTGGAGAGCCTGGCGCTCTACAACGGCCAGCGCACGCTGCTGCTGCAGGTGCAGAAGGCGCAGGACGAGAACACCATCGCGGTGACCGATGGCCTGAAAGCGGCGGTGGAAACGCTGCGCGCCGAGCTGCCCACCGGGGTGCGGCTGGAGACCATAGGCGACAGCGCACGTCCGATTCGCGTGGCGGTGGAAAACGTGCGCGAGACGTTGATTGAAGGCGCGGCGCTCACGGTGCTGATCGTCTTTTTGTTCCT
>JAUYGP010000198.1 GCA_030690515.1 Giesbergeria sp. | reverse complement strand
GGAAGTTGCTCGCTCTGGAACCGCCGCCCGAGCGCAGGCCACACTGAAGCGTCCCGACCTGTACGGCTAGACCGGCACGACCAACGACTCCTGGGATGCTTGGTTTGCCGGGTTCCAGCCCACCATCGCCGCCATCACCTGGATTGGCTACGACTCCCCACGCAACCTGGGCAGCCGCGAAACAGGTGGCGGGCTGAGTTTGCCGGTCTGGATCAGCTTCATGGAAAAGGCGCTTAAGGGCGTTCCCGTAATGGAGCCTACGGTGCCCCCCGGCGTGGTCAATGTTGGCGGAGAGTGGTTCTACGAAGAATATGCGCGCAACGCCGGCGTTGCCAGCCTAGGAATGGAAAACGCAGGAGCGGAGGTGCCGCGACCTGACGGCCCAGCCCCGGAGGAGCGCGGCCGTATCCTCGACCTGTTCCGAAATTGATTTCGGTGCGAAAGAGGGGTGGCAAGACTGATAGCCGCAGCTACGCTACCCCCTGAAATCCAGCTCCAGCCCCGATTGCGCCGCTGCATCGCTGCGCAGTTGGGCAAAAAACTCGCCTCCCCCTTTTGTATCCTGCCATGCACTCCCGTCAAACCGGTAGTGGTAGCCCCCGGACTGCGCTGCCATCCAGACTTCGTGCAGGGGTTTTTGCAGATTGATGATGATCTGGCTGCGGTTGCTGAACGCCAGGGTGACCATGCCACCAGAGCGCTGGTTGTCCACATCAGCATCCGTCGCATCGTTGATGCGATCGCAGCATTGCTCCACCGCTTGCAGCAAAAGCTCGGCACGGTCCATGAATTCAAGGTCGGTCATTACAAGTTCAGTATGTTGAGAGCTATACAAATTCTAGTCAGTGCCTTAACCCTTGCTTCCAGCGTGGCGAGCTTGAGTGCCTGTGGTCAGCGCGGCCCGTTGTTTCTGCCGACCGATGCAGCCGCCCAACAACGCGCAACCCTAACGCAAACATTGACTCCCGGCGCCAGCGATCCCACTGCGCCACCCCCTTCGGCCCCTGCTTCAACTGCCACACCATGACTTCCAATGCCCTGCCCGGCGCTCCCCATATCGCCTACCGTGACATCAACCTGTGCGTCGAAGGGCTGCGGACCAGCGACCTTGCCGAGAAGCACGGCACTCCTCTTTTCATCTATTCGATGGCCTCCATGCGCGATGCACTGGCCGCTTACCAGCGTGGTTTCACCGGACGCAAACTGCATATCTGCTATGCCATGAAAGCCAACTCCTCGCTGGCGCTGCTGCAGTTTTTTGCCCGCCAGGGGTGTGGGTTCGACATCGTCTCTGGTGGTGAACTGGAGCGTGTCATTGCCGCCGGTGGCGATCCCGGCAAGGTGATTTTTTCCGGCGTGGGTAAAACGCGCCTGGAAATGCGGCAAGCGCTGCAGGCTGGCATTCTGTGTTTCAACGTGGAAAGCGAAGCAGAGCTGGAGGTTCTGAGCGAAGTGGCCATCGCAGAAGGCAAGACCGCGCCGGTCAGCATCCGCGTGAACCCGAACGTCGACCCCAAGACCCACCCCTATATCTCCACCGGACTCAAGGGCAACAAGTTTGGCGTGGCCCATGAACGTACTTTGGCCACCTACCAACGCGCCGCTGCCCTGCCCGGCCTCCAGGTGGTGGGCATCGATTTCCACATCGGCTCCCAGATCACCGAAATGACACCTTACCTGGACGCTACCGACCGCCTGCTTGATCTCGTCGAGCAGATCGAGGCGGCCGGTATTCCCATCCACCACATCGACTTTGGTGGCGGGCTGGGCATCAACTACAACGGCGACACCCCACCCGCGGCCGATGCACTGTGGCAGCAACTCTTCGCCAAGATTGATGCCCGTGGTTTTGGCGACCGACAATTCATGATCGAACCTGGTCGCTCGCTCGTCGGAAATGCCGGGGTCTGCGTTACCGAAGTGCTTTACCTCAAGCCAGGTGAAGAGAAAAATTTCTGCATCGTGGATGCCGCCATGAACGACTTGCCACGGCCCGCGATGTACCAAGCCTTCCACGCCATCGTGCCGCTACAGACTTCAGGCCATGCCGAGCAGATCTATGACGTGGTGGGACCAGTCTGTGAGAGTGGCGACTGGATTGGCCGCGACCGCCATCTGGCCGTACAGGCAGGCGACCGGCTGGCCGTACTGTCGGCGGGAGCGTATTGCATGTCGATGTCGAGCAACTACAACACCCGGGGGCGTGCGGCCGAGGTGCTGGTGGACGGCGACCAGGCCCATGTGATTCGCCAACGCGAAACTGCTGCAGATACCTTCCGCAATGAAATACTCATAAAATAAGGCTCTAGCGCTTTACCAGAAAGCGCTAGTAGCTATATTTTTAATAGCATTTATCTGCCGCAACTACAGCGGCAGTCTGCGGAGATTTCTGGTGCTGGCGCATGCGATGCCAGAGGCGCCAACCCAGCAAGGCCGCCAGAATGGCCCCGTACAACCAGACTTCGGCAAAGTTGTTCTTGCCGGCCCGCATCCAGTAAAAATGCAGAATCGCCAGCCCAGCCACGGCATACACGGCGCGGTGCAGCACCCGCCAGCGCGCGCCGCCCAGCCAGCGGATGGCACGGTTAAAAGACGTTGCAGCCAACAGCGTCAACAACAGGCCCGCCAGCATGCCCACCAAAATAAAGGGCCGCTTGATGACATCACGCACGATCTCGGGGCCATCCAGACCCATATCGAACCATGCGTAGGACAGCAGATGCAGCGCCGCGTAAAAGAACACAAACAAACCCAGCATGCGGCGAAAGCGTGCCAGCGCAGGGGTGGCAGTCAGCACACGCAACGGCGTCACCGCAAGCACCAAACACAGCATGCGCAGCGTCCAGTCTCCCAGGGCGCGGATCAAGGCCTCGGCGGGATTGGCCCCCAGCGCATCGGTGGCGGCAGCAAAAACCAGCCAGGCCAGAGGCAGCAGCGCCAGCCCAAAGACTACGGGCTTGGCTGCGGGGTGCATCAATATTTTCTTCATGGGTTCGCGGTATGCAACAGCACCATTCGAGCAAAACGGTACGCGGTCAATAGAACTTCTTGAGGTCCATGCCAGCGTACAGCTGCCCCACCTGTGCCTCGTATCCATTGAACATCAAGGTCTTGCGCTTGCGGGCAAACAGGCCATCCTCACCAATGCGCCGCTCGGTGGCCTGACTCCAGCGCGGGTGGTCCACCTGTGGATTCACGTTGGAATAAAACCCATATTCCTGAATGGCAGCCTTGTTCCAGGCGGTGGCCGGCTCCTTGTCCGTAAAGCGGATTTTGACAATGCTCTTGGCACTCTTGAATCCGTACTTCCAAGGCACCACAAGGCGCACCGGTGCACCGTTCTGCTTCGGTAAAACCTCGCCATACATGCCAAATGCCAGCAGCGTGAGGGGATGCATGGCTTCGTCCAGCCGCAAACCTTCGGTGTAAGGCCAGTCGAGCACACGCGAGCCGATACCGGGCATGGTCGCCTTGTCGGCCAGCGTTACAAATTCAACATACTTGGCGCTGCCCAGTGGTTCGACGCGCCGAATCAGATCGCCCAGCGAATAACCCACCCAGGGAATCACCATCGACCAACCTTCTACGCAGCGCATCCGATAAATGCGCTCTTCCATGGCGCTGAGCTTGAGCAGGTCTTCGAGACCGTAGCGACCGGGCTTCTTCACCAGTCCTTCAATCTCTACGGTCCAGGGCGTGGTCTTGAGCGTGTGGGCGTTGCGGGCGGGATCGGCCTTGTCCGTGCCGAATTCGTAGAAATTGTTGTAACTGCTGGCGTCCTGGTAGCTGGTGGTTTTTTCCATCGTGACCGCACCTGCCACGACCGATTTCACACCGGGCAACGCCGCCAGCTTACCCGGGGCGGCTACTTGGGCCAGGGCCTGACGACCTGCCCAGGCAGCCAGCGTAGCGCCCGCTATGCCTGCGGCACATTGGCGCAATAGCAGACGGCGCTCTTCGTACACCGCACGGGGAGTGATCTCAGAGACTATCGGGTGCTGGAACCCCGAGTCGCGGGAAAAATGGGACATGGAGGCTCTCCGGTGGGTTGGTGTAGAACGCTGTCGCTGATAGCGCGGAATGGAAACTAGTTCGTTCCATCACGCCATCAGGTTACAGCGCCGACAAAAAAACCGCCGAAGAAACCCCGTTTACCCTTGTCTCACAGTGTGCCGTAGCTGTGCAGACCACTCAGGAACATATTGACGCC
>JAUYGP010000501.1 GCA_030690515.1 Giesbergeria sp. | reverse complement strand
TGTCGGGCTGCGAAATAAGCAGATCCTGCAAATTGACGCCCAACTTTTGCGCGTACTGGATGTCGAGCGCATGCTCGGCATCGACAAAGGCGCACTGACCGCCTTGTTTTTGCATCTCGGCAATCACCTGCAGCGTGAGCGTTGTCTTGCCCGAGCTCTCCGGCCCATAAATTTCAACCACACGGCCGCGCGGCAGACCGCCTACGCCCAACGCCACATCCAGGCCCAGCGAACCGGTAGACACCACCTGGATGTCCTCGATCACCTCGCCTTCGCCGAGCCGCATGATGGTGCCTTTGCCAAATTGCTTCTCGATCTGGGCCAGCGCTGCGGCCAGGGCTTTGGCTTTTTCGCCATCGGGGGGCATGCTGCGGCTGATGGGTGCGTTCATGGAAATCTCCTTGGAAGTCAACAGGTTGGAAGGGGAGCGGCCGCCGTTGCGATAACGGTGAACTGGATGCTTGAACAGTAGTTTAGCAAGCCATTCGCAAAATTTATCAGATTATTTAGTCAGTTTGCCTTACCATCTATCCATGCCGCTACAAGCCACTTCCCCCACCCACGACAGCTGGCGCCAGACCCACCTGGGCCGGTTGATGGGGGACGCCTTGCGCCGCTTCGATGCGCGGGTGCTGCAACTGATGGCGCGCAACGTAGAGGTGCCACTGGCCCTGTCCAACCTGGCCGCGCGCGACCAAGTGAGCGCGGCCCATGTGCACATCACACGGCACCTGTCGCTGCACGGCGACCGGTTGGTCGACCTGGCCGAGCGCGCGGGCATGTCCAAGCAGGCCATGGGCGCCCTGGTAGACCAATGCGAGGCCTGGGGACTGGTGCTGCGCGCTGCCGACCCGCACGATGCGCGCGCACGCCGCGTGCACTTCACCGCCACGGGGCTCGCGTGGGTGGAAGCCTTTCGCACCGCTCTGGCCCAGGCCGAAGCGGAACTGCGCGCCGAGGTGGGCGCTGACGTGGCGGCGGTGGTGGCCATTGGCCTGGAAACCTACGCCAGCGGCAGCAATCCACCGTAACCCGCACACAGCGGTCGGCAGGCTCCTAAAATCAGGTGCATTACAAGGAGACACCCCATGCGCATCCTCATTGCCGAAGACGACCAGGTGCTGGCCGATGGCCTTTTGCGCACACTGCGCAGTTCGGGCGCCGTGGTGGACCATGTGGCCAGCGGCAGCGAAGCCGATGCGGCACTCTTGACCAACAACGAGTTTGACCTGCTCATCCTGGACCTGGGCCTGCCACGCATGCATGGGCTCGAAGTGCTCAAGCGCCTGCGCAGCCGGGGCTCGGCCCTGCCGGTGCTCATTCTCACGGCGTCTGACAGCGTGGAAGAGCGCGTCCAGGGGCTGGACCTGGGCGCCGACGACTACATGGCCAAGCCGTTCTCGCTGCAAGAGTTGGAAGCGCGCGTGCGCGCCCTCACGCGCCGGGGCATGGGCGGAGCCAGCAGCTCCATCAAGCATGGGCCGTTGGTGTACGACCAGGCAGGCCGCGTGGCCACCATCGACGGCAAGATGGTAGAGCTGTCAGCGCGCGAACTGGGCCTGCTCGAAGTGCTGCTGCAGCGCGCGGGGCGCCTGGTGAGCAAGGACCAGCTCGTCGAGCGCCTGTGCGAATGGGGCGAAGAGGTGAGCAACAACGCCATCGAGGTCTACATCCACCGCCTGCGCAAGAAGATCGAGAAGGGCCCGATCCGCATTGCCACGGTGCGCGGCCTGGGCTATTGCCTGGAAAAAATACCCGGCTGAAATGGAACGCCCCCCTGAGCGGCTGCGCCGCTTCCCCCCGCTCTCGCAGCGCTGCGCGCTGCGGGCAGGGGGACGCCACCAGCGCGGCGGGGCGGCCCTTGCGCGGTGGCTGCTGGCCTGGGTCGCGCCAGTATCTACTCGCGGGGACGAGGCTAAGCGCCTTGCAGTACAGGCTTTTTTTGCTTCTATTTTCGTAGCTGCTAGCGATCACCCACACTGCGCTAGAGCCACTTTTTATTCAGAATCAGGGACACGATCTTGAAGATCTTCCAGCGCGAGCAGCGCTCCCTGTTTGGCGAGATCCTCGACTGGATGCTCACCCCGCTGCTGCTGCTGTGGCCCGTGAGCCTGGCGCTGACCTGGCTGGTGGCGCAGGGCATTGCCAACAAGCCGTTCGACCGCGCGCTGGAATACAACGCCCACGCGCTGGCGCAGCTCGTTTCCGTGCACAAGGGCAGGCCCCAATTCAACCTACCCCAGCCCGCCAGCGAAATCCTGCGCGCCGATGACTCTGACACGGTGTACTACCAGGTCACCGGCCCGCACAACGAGATGCTCTCGGGCGAACGCGAACTGCCGCTCCCGCCCGAGGACGAAATCCCCACCATTGGCGAGGTACGCCTGCGCGATGCCGAGCTGCGCGGGCTGGAGATCCGCATGGCCTATATCTGGGTGCGTCTGCCGCTCGAAGGCTCCCCGCTGGCCCTGGTGCAGGTAGCCGAAACCCGCGAAAAACGCAGTGTGCTGGCCACCGAAATTATCAAGGGCGTGATGGTGCCCCAGTTTGTCATCCTGCCGCTGGCCGTACTGCTCGTGTGGCTGGCGCTGGCACGCGGCATCCAGCCGCTGCACCAGCTCGAAGAGCGCATCCGGGCGCGCAGCCCCGACGACCTTTCCCCGCTGGACCACAAAACCGTGCCCCTCGAAGTGGCGCCGCTGGTCTCGTCCGTGAACGACCTGCTCACTCGCCTGAACGACTCACTCGCCACGCAAAAGCGCTTTCTGGCCGACGCAGCACACCAGCTCAAGACGCCGCTGGCGGGGCTGCGCATGCAGGCCGACCTGGCGCAGCGCGAGGGCACCAGCACCGAGGAGCTCAAGCGTTCGCTGCTACAAATCGGCCGCTCGAGCATCCGCGCCACGCACACCGTCAACCAGCTGCTGGCATTGGCGCGGGCCGAAAGCAGCGGCGCGCAGATCTCCTTCACACCCTGCGACCTGGCGCGCCTGACCATCGACGTGGTGCGCGACTCGGTGCCGCGCGCGCTCGACAAAGGCACCGACCTGGGCTACGACGGCGCCCAGCCCGGCGCCCCCGGTGTGTGGGTGCAAGGCAACCCCACGCTGCTCAAGGAACTGGTGCGCAACCTGGTGGACAACGCCATCAACTACACCCCATCGAGCAG
>JAUYGP010000495.1 GCA_030690515.1 Giesbergeria sp. | reverse complement strand
TCACGGAGCGGGTCGCCAGGCGGCCCGGGCGCCTTGTCTTCTGACCACGACACCTGCCACTGCGGCCATGACCATGGCCCCCGGCACATCTATATCTATTCGCCGTCGAGCGCAGTGCGCGACAAGGCGGCTTTTCGCCGGGGCGTCAAGCGCCTGCAGGCGCTGGGCCATGAGGTCGAGATCGATCCCGATGCGCTGGCCACGCACACCCGTTTTGCCGGCGACGACGCCACACGCCTGGCGGCCATCCACCGCGCGGCAGCGAGCGGCGCCGATGTGGCGCTGATCTCGCGCGGTGGCTACGGCCTGACCCGCATCCTGCCGGGCATCGACTATGCCGCCGTGGCCCGCGCCATCGACGGCGGCATGCGGTTTGTGGGTATCAGCGACTTCACGGCGTTCCAGTGCGCCGTGCTGGCCAAGACCGGGGCCATTACCTGGGCGGGGCCTTCGCTGGGCGCCGATTTTGGTGTGCAGGGCACCCCGGACGACATCATGGAGGCCTGCTTTGACGACTTGCTCGTGGGTCACGGCGAAGGCGCGGGCTGGCGCATGCCCAAGGACCGACGGGCGGCCATGGCCGATGCGCCAGCCTTGGAACTGGATATCACCGGGGCGCGCCTCTGGGGTGGCAACCTGGCGGTGCTGACCTCGCTGGTCGGCACCCCCTATCTGCCGCAGGTGCCGGGCGGCATTCTGTTTGTCGAGGATGTGAACGAACACCCCTACCGCATCGAGCGCATGCTGACGCAGTTGCTGCACGCTGGCCTGCTGGCCCAGCAGAAGGCGGTGCTGCTCGGGCAGTTCACCAACTACAAGCTGGCGCCGCACGACAAGGGCTACAAGCTGCAAACGGTGGTGGACTGGCTGCGCAGCCAGATCGGCATTCCAGTACTCACCCATTTGCCCTACGGCCATGTGGAAACCAAGGTGCTGTTGCCCGTGGGTGCGCAGGTCGATCTGTCGGTGAGCGGGCGCGACGCTTTGCTGTACTGGGGGCATTGACGCCGCCACGTCGTCTTAGAGGGGCGTCGGCTGCGTGGGTTGGTTGGCCGAGCCCGTGAAAGGCGTGATGTACTGGGCCGCGTACTGGCCCAGGCGCATCATGGTACGGTGATTCAGCTCCACCATGACGGCCGTACGGGCCAGGGCCGACTGGATGCGCGGCTTGCCCTGGGCCGTCTGGTGCAGCACTGCTTCGCCGAGAGGGTTGTTGTGGCCGTCGATCAGACTGGCCACCAGGGGTTGGTTGGGCTTGTCGCTGCGGCGCAGCACCACGGCAATGTCGTTGTTGTCCAGCCGCACAAAGGTGCCCGGCGGGCACAGGCCCACGGTGCGCACCAGCATCAGGCCGACTTCGTCGCGTTCCTCAATTTCCTGGCCGACCAGGGCGCGCACCGAGTCCGTGGCGCTACGGCCGGGGCGGGATTTGCGCGGGCTGATCATGGCAGCATAGCGGTCAATGGTGCCCAGAATGCGTGTGAGCCGATCTACCGCGTCCAGCTCGAACAAGGGCGTGCGCTCGGACACCTGGACATGGTGCTGGCCCACCAGGTCCAGCCACAAGTCGTTGGTGATGTGCAGTTGCGCCAGAATGTCCTGCCCCTTGAGCGGGTGGTTATTGATGGCTTCCTTTTGCGGTGCGCTGGGCAGTTCGCGTTGCCCCGCCAGTTCATCCTGCAACGCCGTCATGCCGATGTTCATGGTGAGTGCGGCACGCACCAGGGCGTTGCGCTCGTTCCCCGGCAGGCGGAATTCGCGCGCCATGATGTGGCACAGCGTTCCGCACACCAATGCGTGCGAGGTGCTGTAACCCACGGTGGAAGTGGCGGCGAGCTGGAACATCAGGTACAGCGATGCGTCGATGTCGTG
>JAUYGP010000485.1 GCA_030690515.1 Giesbergeria sp. | reverse complement strand
CACGACCATAAAGCGCTAGAGGCCGATTTAGCTTATATTTTGCCCACCACGCTGGACGCCCTGCTGGCAGCACGCACTGCGCACCCGCAGGCACAACTGGTAGCGGGCTGCACCGACGCAGGGCTGTGGCTAACCAAGCAGCACCGCCAGTTTGGCCAGGTGCTCGACGTGACCCGCGTGGCCGAGCTGCGCCAGATCACCGAGGCGGTAGACCACACGGCCATCGGCGCCGCTGTGCGCTTGCAGGACGCCTTTGACGCGCTGGTGCAACGCAGGCCGCAACTGCACACCTTTGCCACCCGCTTTGCCGGGCTGCCGGTGCGCAACGCCGGTACGCTGGGGGGCAACGTTGCCAATGGCTCGCCGATTGGCGACTCCATGCCGCTGCTCATTGCCCTGCGCGCCCGCGTGGTGCTGGCCAGCGCACGGGGTGAGCGCATCCTGGCGCTAGAAGACCTGTACACCGGCTACCGCCAGAACGTGCTGGCGCCCGACGAAGTGCTGGCACGCATTCTGGTGCCCCACCCGGCCCACAACGAGCTGTTACGCGCCTACAAGGTATCCAAGCGCTTCGATGACGACATCTCTGCCGTGTGCCTGGTGCTGTGCCTGCACCTGGAGGATGGCGCCGTGCGCGCCGCCTCCATCGGCGCTGGCGGTGTGGCCGCCGTGCCCGCCCGTGCGCGCCAGGCCGAGGCCGCTCTCACAGGCCAGCCCTGGGACGAAGCCGCCGTGCACCGCGCCGCGCAGGCACTGCAGACCGAGTTCACCCCGCTGTCCGACATGCGCGCCAGCAGTGCATACCGGCGCACCGTGCTGGCGCGGCTGGTGCAGCGCTTCTGGCTGGAGAGCCAGGGCCACACCGACGTATCGCTGGAGAGCTTCCGGCTGGAGGAGATGGCATGAGCACCCGTGCCACCCCCCAGCCTGCCAACATGCCCCGCGCCATAGGCCAGTCGCACCCGCACGAAAGCGCGTACGCACAGGTCGCGGGCGCGGCGCACTACATTGACGACCTGCCCGAAGTCAAAGGCACGCTGTACGCGGCGCCCATCCTCTCGCCCGTGGCACATGGCCGCCTCAACGGTCTGGAAACGGCGCCCGCCCTGGCCATGCCCGGTGTGCGCGCCGTGGTGCTGGCGCAAGACATTCCCGGCGACCCGGTGCTGGCCGCCTTTGCCCACGACGAACCCATTTTTGCCCAGGACACCGTGCACCATGTGGGCCAGGTGATGGGGCTGGTGGTGGCCACCTCCGTCATGGAGGCACGCCGTGCGGCCCGCGCTGTGAGGCCCGACATCACCGCGCTGCCCGCCATCCTGACCATCGACGCCGCACTCCAGGCGCAAAGCCAGGTGCTGCCCCCCGTGGTGGTGCGCCGGGGCACACCCGAGGCCGCGCTGCAAGCAGCACCCCACCGCCTGAGCGGCCAACTCGAAGTGGGCGGACAGGAACATTTCTATCTCGAAGGCCAGATCGCCTACGCCCTGCCGCTCGAGCAGGGGCAGTGGTGGATCCACTCCAGCACGCAGCACCCCGGCGAGGTGCAGCACTGGGTGGCGCACGCCCTGGGCATTTCCAACCATGATGTGCGCGTGGAATGCCGCCGCATGGGGGGTGGTTTTGGCGGCAAGGAAACCCAGGCAGGCCACCTGGCCGTGTGGGCGGCGCTGGCGGCGCACAAGACGGGCCACCCGGTCAAGCTGCGCCTGGACCGCGACGACGACTTCCTGGTCACCGGCAAACGCCATCCGTTCGCCTACCAGTGGGACGTGGGTTTTGACGATACCGGGCGCATCCAGGGCCTGGTGCTTCGCATGGCGGCCAACTGTGGTTTCTCGGCCGACCTGTCGGGCCCGGTGTGCGACCGCGCCGTATTCCATGCCGACAACGCCTATTACCTGGAGAACGTGGAAATCACCTCCCACCGCTGCCGCACCAACCTGCAAAGCCACACCGCTTTTCGCGGTTTTGGCGGGCCACAGGGCGTGATTGCCATCGAGACCATCATCGGCGACATTGCCCGCGCGCTGGGGCGTGACGCGCTGGACGTGCGCCTGGCCAACCTTTATGGCACCACGGAGCGCAACGTCACCCACTACCAGATGCCGGTGGAAGACAACATCCTGCATGATTTGCTACCAAAACTGGAGCAATCTGCGCAATACCGACAACGCCAAGAGGCCATTTCTACCTGGAACACCACCAGTCCCGTACTCAAACGCGGGCTGGCCATCACGCCGGTGAAATTCGGCATCAGCTTCACCGCCACGCTGTTCAACCAGGCAGGCGCCCTGGTGCATGTGTACACCGACGGCAGCGTGCAGGTAAACCACGGCGGCACCGAGATGGGCCAGGGCCTGCACACCAAGGTGGCGCAGATCGTGGCGGACGAGCTCGGCGTGCCCCTGCACCGCGTGCGCGTGACCGCCAGCGACACCAGCAAGGTGCCCAACGCCAGCGCCACGGCCGCCAGCAGCGGCACCGACCTCAACGGCCGCGCCGCGCAATTTGCTGCACGCAATGTGCGCGACAACCTGGCATCGTTCGTCTGCGGCCTGGACGGTTGCGGCGCGGGGGCTATCCGCTTCGAGGGCGGGCGGGTCATCTCGCCCAAGACCGAGCGCAGCTTCGAGGACGTGGTGAATGCTGCCTACGCCAACCGCATCCAGCTCTGGAGCGACGGGTTCTACCGCACGCCCAAGATCCACTACGACAAGACCACGCTCACGGGGCGGCCGTTCTATTACTTCGCCTACGGCGCAGCCTGCACCGAGGTGGCCGTGGACACGCTCACCGGCGAGAGCCGCGTGCTGCGCGTGGACATCCTGCACGACGTGGGCCACAGCATCAACCCGGCGATTGACATCGGGCAGATCGAGGGCGGCTTTGTGCAAGGCATGGGCTGGCTGACCACCGAGCAACTGGTATGGAACGACCAGGGCCTGCTGACCACGCACGCGCCCAGCACCTACAAGATTCCGGCCACAGGTGACATCCCGGCGCACTTCAAGGTCGCACTGTGGCCCGAGGCCAACCGCGAAGACAACGTAGGCGGCAGCAAGGCCGTGGGCGAGCCGCCGTTCATGCTGGCCATCAGCGTGTACGAGGCGCTGCGCAACGCCGTGGCAGCCGCACGCGGCAGCGGCACTGCGGCGGTGCAACTGACCGCACCGGCCACCGCAGAAAACCTGCTGCACGCGATCGACGCGAGGGATTGATGTCGGCGTGCAGGGCCGCAAGGCACTAGGCCAACATCGACGCAGGCACGCTGCGGCGGGCCACCTGGTTGCGTCCGGCACGCTTGGCGTCGTAGCAGGCCATGTCGGCCGCGTGCAGCACGGCAGCGACATCCTGCAGACCGTCATCGAGCGCCACCATGCCGATACTCACACCCAGGGTAAAGCTGCGTCCCTGGTAGACGGGCTCCCAGCCCTGCACGGCAACGCGCAACTGCTCGGCCACGGCCATGCCATGCGCATGGGAGCAGCCTGGCAACACCACCGCAAACTCGTCTCCCCCCAGGCGCGCCACCCAGCCCGACTGGCGCACCTGCGCTTCCAGCAGCCGCGCCACATGGCGCAGCACATCGTCACCGGCATCGTGGCCCGCCACATCGTTGACCACGGTGAAATGGTCCAGGTCCAGAAACAGCACCACCCCCAAGGCCAGGTGTCCATCGCCGCCGTCCAGCGGAACGGGCCGACTGTCGGTGGGCACCGGGCCCGCCGTGAGCAACTGGCGCAAGCGCTGTTCGAAGCCCGGACGATTCTCCAGCTGGGTCAGCGGATCGTGCGTGGTCGCCCAGGCCCCCTGGCGACGTTCTTCGTGCACGGCCGTCATTTCTTCCACCATCCAGACCCGGTCGCCGTCCGGCGCCTGCAGATCAACCGCACGGCCCTTCACCCGCACCCAGACCGGGCTGCCATCCTTGCGGCGCAGGCAAGCATCCCCGTCAAAGCCGCCATGCACGGCGAAGGCTTCCTGGATGCGGCGGTTCAGGCCAGGGGAGTCGAGTTCGGACGTATAGACAAGCTCCAGCGACTGCCCCTGCAATTGCGCAGGTAGATAGCCCAGCATCTGGCAGGCCCGGCGGTTCACGGACTCCAGTTGCCCCCCGCGGGTGATGGCAATGCCCACCGAACTGAGTTCCATGAGTGCCTGGTGCTGCCGCTCCAGCGCACGATGGCGTTGCTGTGCATGGAGCCGCTGGCTCTGCACCCCCTCAAACACCTGCACCAACGCGCCCACCTCGCCGCCCGCGCGAGGCCAGGGCATGGCTCCCTGGAGATCCGCCGGGCCGTCCAGCAAATGCCCTGCACGGTCACGCAGCCGGGCCAGCGGCTGGAACATCCAGACCGCCAGCAGCGCAAACAGCGCCACCGTCAAGGCCATCGCCGCGACCGCCAGCCACCAGGCCTTGCGCTGCGCGCCTTGCAGTGGTGCCAGCACCGCCTGGGAATCGCTCACCCGGGCCACCATCCATTGCGGCAGCGGCATGCCCGCCATGCTGACAATGTGCCCCGGCACCACCTCGGTGCTGGCAGCGCCCATCACCGGGCTATCGTGCTCCAGCCAGCGGGCAAAAACCGACGCCAGACCCGGTTCATCGCGCACCTGCCCCATGACGCGCGCAGGGTCGGAATGCGAAAGAATCGTTCCCTCGCGGGTAAACACCACCAGCCGGGTATCCGCGCGCTGCGGCACGGCCATGGAAACGGGCAGCAACCCCTGCGACTGCAGCCGCAACATGCCCGCCACCACGCCCAGCACCGTTCCATCATTGCGGTGCAGGGGCATCGTGAACATGATGCGCGCATCACTGGAGCGGCTGGCCACCAGTTCGGCCACCATGGGCTTGCCATCGACCAGTGTGCGGCGCAGCGCATCGCGTGCCGACGCTTCCAGAGTTGAGGTTTTCTCAAAGCGACCGTTCTGCAGGTTCACACGCAACTCGCCGTCTTGCCGTGCCACCAGCATGGCGTCAAAAAACTGGACAGCAGGCAGGCCCTGCTGCAGCAACCACTCCAGACTGGCCGGTAGTTCCAGCATCTCCGGGGTGATGCCCGAAGCCACGGTGCGCAACACTTTCTGGCTCTGCTCGATCTTGCTGGCCAACAGCCGGGCAAACACTTCCACCTCATCGGTTTGCTGGTTCACCATGCGCTGCACGGCCTCTTGCCCTGACGCCCGGGCGACCAACCAGCCCGAAACAGCACCCGACAGAGCAATGGCCAGAGCGGCCAGCACCACCAGCCGCAGCGCCAGGGCCCCAGGCAGGGCCCAGTGGTTTGCGGTGGTGTCGGTCACGGCCAAGGCTGCGTCCGCTGGGGGTGTCATGCACACCTCCAGCCATGCGCAAACCGGCGGGGCCAGAAAAAACAGAAAGGGATGGTTGCCGTGGACATAAGGGGTGCATTGAATATACGCACCCCCCTCGCACACCGGCTTGGGTCGAACCCTCAGTGATCCACGGGGAAAAACCCTGAGCGCCAGGAGCCTGTCGGGCTTGGGGCGTCGAAAGCGAGAATCGACCCCAGCGAGGACAGTTTGTGCCGGATTTGCAGCCCCTTCGCCCGGCTATGGGGCAAAAAGACGGTAAAAAATGGCCCGCTGCGGTCGATTTGCAGCCGACGATTCCCAACTCCGACAGGCTCCTACGGCGCTGCAGGAGTGGCTGTCAGCTACCGCTGGCCACCATTTGCAGCGCGCCGGGCTGCGGCAGCTTGAGCACGTTGCCTGTCCCCAGGATCAGGCCATGCTCGCGCAGGCTGCGCAAAACGCGAGAGAAGGTCTCCGGGGCAATGCCCAGTTGGGCGGCAATCATGCGCTTGCGCTGGCTGAGGGTGACACTCATGGTGCCATTGCTGTCGTGCTGCGCATGGCGCAGCAGCCACTGGGCGCAGCGGGCTTCAGCATCCTGGGCCAGGCGGCTCACAGCCAGTTCGGTCTGCTGCCGGTAGCCCACAGCCATATCGTGCAGCAGCAACTGCGCCGCCTTGGGCAAGGCTTCTACGCTGCGCATAAAGTCTTCGATGGGTTGGCGGCGAAGCTGGACACGGGTTTCGGTCACCATGTCGACAGCGCAGGGCATGTTCAGCATGGCAGCAGCGCCATCAAGCCAGAACGGGCCTTCGACCACGCCCAGCTGGTGGCGCATCTGCCCGTCTTCACGGATGCCCAGTTGCACCCGTCCACTCACCAGGTGCAACACCGAGCTGAGCTTTTCCTGGCGCACACGCAGCACTTCGCCAGGCGCCACGACCTCGCATTCCACGGGCTTTTCTGGTGAATAGTTTGTCAACATAGGTGGGGCACTTTGCAACGTGAATTCATACCCGGTTTTGAGGCACATCAAATGACTACCGCACAAAACAGGGAGCACCCTGCAACTTGTCTTGCATCAAGGAATTTCTGCCCCTGTGTTGTACGGGTTAACCCGCAATCACAACCCCCCTGCCCAGGCCACCCTTTGCGGGGCTCGGAATGTATCTTTGCGTAACGCGTTTGGGCTTTGTTGCACAAACCAGCCCCATTG
>JAUYGP010000482.1 GCA_030690515.1 Giesbergeria sp. | reverse complement strand
GATCCGCCGCGCCATGGGGCCGTACGCGCTGCCCTTCATCGAGGAGGCGCAGTACGCCGGCTATGCCGAGGCGCCCGTGGGCCCCAAGGAGGCTGCCACGGCCGCAGCCAACTACTTCAACTACCGCAAGCTGTCGATTTTCGGCGGCTCCAATGAAATCCAGAAAAACATCATCTCCAAGATGATTTTGGGTCTGTGCGGTTGCAGCGATGAACTTTGAACACACCGAAGACCGCCGCATGCTGGCGGACACCCTGAACCGTTTTGTTTCCGAGCAGGTCGGCATCGAGACGCGCAACCGCATTGCCTACGGCGACACCGGCATGGACACCGCGCTGTGGGCGCAGTTCGCCGAGCTGGGCGCCATTGGCGCGTTGTTCCCCGAAGCCGATGGTGGCTTTGGCGGCGCGGGCTTCGACATCGCGGTTGTTTTCGAGGCCCTGGGCCGCGGCCTGGTGGTCGAGCCCTTCCTGGGCGCGCTGGTGGTGGGCCGGGCGCTGGGTGCTGCGGGCACCGCCGCGCAGAAGGAGCGCATCGCCGGCCTGATCGACGGCAGCACCGTGGCCGCACTGGCGCACGACGAACCCGGCTCGCACTACGCACTGTCGCGTGTCGAAACCCGTGCGGTGCGCAATGGCGACGGCTGGCTGCTGACGGGCCAGAAGGCCGTGGTGGTGCAGGGCGACAACGCGCAACTGCTGCTGGTCAGCGCCCGCACCTCGGGCGCGGTGGACAGCGAGGACGGCATTTCGCTGTTCCTCGTGCCTGGCGACGCCGCGCGCCTGGTGCGCCGGGGCTATGGCCGCGTCGACGGCGGCCATGCCGCCGAAATCACCCTGACCAATGTGCAGGTGGGCCCCGAGGCCCTGCTGGGCCAGGAGGGCCAGGGCTTTGCCACGCTGGAGCGGGCGGTGGGCTACGGCATTCTGGCGGTGTGCGCCGAAGCATTGGGCGCGATGGAAGTGGCCAAGAAGGACACGCTGGAATACCTGCAGACGCGCAAGCAGTTTGGCGTGCCGATCGGCAGCTTCCAGG
>JAUYGP010000462.1 GCA_030690515.1 Giesbergeria sp. | reverse complement strand
GCTGGACGACGCCCAGGCCCGCGTGCAGGCTGCGCGTTGCATGGACTGCGGCACGCCGTTCTGCAACAACGGCTGCCCGGTAAACAACATCATTCCGGACTTCAACGACCTGGTGTACCAGGCCGACTGGAAAAGCGCGTTCGCCGTGCTCGACTCGACCAACAACTTCCCTGAGTTCACGGGCCGCATTTGCCCCGCACCTTGCGAGGCGGCCTGCGTGCTCAACGTGAACGACGATGCCGTGGGTATCAAGAGCATCGAACACGCCATCATCGACCGCGCCTGGGAGCATGGCTGGGTGCTGCCCCAGGTCACCAAGCACAAGACGGGCCGCAAAGTCGCTGTGGTGGGCTCCGGGCCGGCCGGCATGGCTGCAGCCCAGCAACTGGCACGCGCCGGCCACGACGTCACGCTGTTCGAGAAAAACGACCGCGTGGGAGGCCTGCTGCGCTACGGCATCCCCGACTTCAAGATGGAGAAGACGCACATCGACCGCCGCGTCAAGCAGATGGAGGCCGAAGGCGTCACGGTGCGCACGGGCGTGTTCGTGGGCGCGGCCAAGGACGGCCTGGGCAAAGACTCCAAGGTGACCAACTGGGCCAAGGAAACCATCAGCCCCGAGCAGTTGAAGAAAGACTTTGACGCCGTGCTGCTGACCGGCGGCGCCGAGCAGTCACGTGACCTGCCCGTGCCGGGCCGCGACCTCGACGGCGTCCACTTCGCCATGGAGTTTTTGCCCCAGCAGAACAAGGTCAACGCGGGCGACAAGCTCAAGGGCCAGATCCGTGCCGATGGCAAGCACGTCATCGTCATTGGAGGCGGCGACACCGGCAGCGACTGCGTGGGCACCAGCAACCGCCACGGCGCAGCCAGCGTCACGCAGTTCGAAGTGATGCCCATGCCTCCTGAAGTGGAGAACCGGCCGCTCACCTGGCCCTACTGGCCGCTCAAGCTGCGCACCAGCTCCAGCCACCAGGAAGGCTGCGTGCGCGAGTTCGCCATCTCCACCAAAGAGTTCACGGGTGAAAAGGGCAAGGTCAAGGGTTTGACCACCGTGCAGGTCGAGTTCAAGGACGGCAAGCTGGTCGAAATTGCAGGCACCGAAAAGCATTACCAGGCCGACCTGGTGCTGCTGGCCATGGGCTTTGTCAGCCCCGTGGCGCCTGTGCTCGATGCTTTCGGCATCGACAAAGATGCCCGTGGCAATGCGCGCGCCAGCACGGATGAGGGTGGCTACGCCACCAACGTGCCAGGCGTGTTTGCAGCGGGAGACATCCGCCGTGGGCAGTCCCTGGTGGTGTGGGCGATCCGGGAAGGCCGACAAGCCGCGCGCTCGGTGGACCAGTTCTTGATGGGATCGAGCGAACTGCCGCGTTGAAACGTTC
>JAUYGP010000451.1 GCA_030690515.1 Giesbergeria sp. | reverse complement strand
TGTTTGCATCGCTGCCGGGCCTGGGCCTGATCGTGGTGGACGAGGAGCACGACCCCAGCTACAAGCAGCAGGAAGGCGCCCGCTACTCGGCGCGCGACCTGGCCGTGTGGCGCGGGCGCGAACAGGGCGCCAAGGTTCTCCTCGGCTCGGCCACCCCCTCGCTGGAGAGCTGGCACGCCAGCCGCCCGCCCAGCGCGGACGACCCTGAAGGCGGTCGCTACCAGCGCCTGGCCATGCCCAGCCGCATTGGCGCCGCGCAGTTGCCCCGCGTGCGCCGCGTGGACATGAACCACCAGCCCCGGCGTACCGTGTTCTCGGCCCCGCTGCTGGCGGCCATGACGGAGCGCATCGCGCGTGGCGAGCAGTGCATGGTGCTGCTCAACCGCCGGGGCTATGCCCCGGTGCTGCACTGCCAGGACTGCGGCTGGAAGAGCGACTGCCCGCACTGCAGCGCGCACCAGGTGTTCCACAAAATCGACCGCAGCCTGCGCTGCCACCACTGCGGCTTTGCCGTGCGCGTACCGCGCGCCTGCCCCGGCTGCGGCAGCCCCGACATCGTGGCCCTGGGACGGGGCACCGAGCAGCTCGAAGAACAACTGGCCACCCTGCTGGACGGCGTGCAGCGCCCGGACGGCAGCCCCGTGCGCGTGGCGCGCATCGACGCCGACAGCACCCGCGCCAAGGGGGCCCTGCAAAGCCAGCTGGCCCAGGTGCACGCGGGCGAGGTCGATGTGCTGGTGGGCACGCAAATGATCGCCAAGGGCCACGACTTTCGGCGCATCACCCTGGTGGCGGCGGTGCAGCCCGACGGCGCCCTGTTCTCCAGCGATTTTCGGGCGCCCGAGCGCCTGCTGGCCCTGCTCATGCAGGCGGCAGGCCGGGCCGGGCGCGACGCCGCCTACATGGCCGCCCAGGGAACGCGGTGCGAGATGTGGGTGCAGAGCTTTCACCCGGGCCACGCCGTGTTCGAGGCCCTGCGCACGCACGACTACCCGGCGTTTGCCGCGCAGCAGCTCAAGGAACGCGAAGAAGCGGCCATGCCGCCGTTTGCCTACCAGGCCCTGGTGCGCGCCGACGCCCGCACGCAAGAGGTGGCCCAAGGCTTTCTGCGCGCCGCCAGCAGCGCCGCGCAGACCAGCGCCCTGCCCGGGCACGAGATGGTCACGCTCTACCCGCCGGTGCCACTCACCATCCAGCGCGTGGCCCAGGTGGAGCGCGCCCAGATGCTGGTCGAGGGCAGCAACCGCACCGCGCTGCAACGCTTTCTGGCAGCATGGCAACCGGTGCTGCAAGCCACCCGCAGCCAGCCCGAACACAAGGGGCTGATGCGGTGGCTGGTGGATGTGGACCCGCTGGCGATTTGAGGTGTTTTAGCGCTCTAACGCCGATGTATCAAACGCCAAATGCTATACATTGCATAGCATTCAGGTCAGCAAGGCCACAGCCGCAGAGAAGCTCAAAAACGCCAGCGCAGTAGACACCAGAATGATGCGCGCCACACGCCCGTTGTGCGCGCCAAAGCGCTCGGCCAGCAACGAGACATTGCTGGCGCTGGGCAGCGCGGCCAGCAACACCAGCACGGTGAAGGCAAACGGATCCAGCGGCACCCCCAGCGCCATGGCTGTGCGGCCCACCACCCACACCAGCAGCGGGTGCACCAGCAGTTTGGCCAGCGCCACGGGCACATAGTCGCGCACCAGCACGCGCTCGTGCTGGTTCATCTGCGAGCGCGCCAGCACGGCGCCAATGGTAAACAGCGCCACAGGCGAAGCAGCATCGGCCAGCATGGCCACCGTTTTGTCCACCGGGCCGGGCAGGCTGAACTGCAAGGCCGACGCCAGTGCCCCCAGCGCAATCGACCAGGGCATGGGGTTCGTGGCCATGCCCCGGAAGGCATTGCGCAGTGCCACGCCCACGCCGTGGGTGCCCGCACCATCGAGACGCGAGAGCGCAATGCACAGCGAGGTGGTGATGATCATGTCCACCACGATGGTGACGATGGCCGGGCCCGCGCTTTGCGCGCCCAGCAGCGCGACGAGCAGCGGCACCCCCATGAACCCCGTATTCGGAAAAGCCGCCACCAGGGCGCCAAAAGCGGCGTCGTTCCAGTTGGTGCGCGGGCCGCGCGTGGCCAGCACCGTGCCCGCCACCATCACCAGCGCACACAGCAGGTACACACCGGCCACCGCCGGGTCCAGCAACTGCGCAATGGGCGTGCTGGCGCCAAAGCGGTACAGCATGCACGGCAGCGCGAAGTACAGCACAAAGGCATTGAGCCCCGGAATGGCCGGTTGCGGCAAAATGCCGCCGCGCGCGGCCAGGTAGCCGCACAGCACCAGCGCAAAGAAGGGGAAGGTAACGAGCAGGACGGACAGCACGGGCGCTATTGTGGGGCCGCCAAGGCTCCATGTCGCCAGCAGGGGCCGACGACTCCCGGCCCATGCCGCAACGCCGCCTATCGCAGCTTGAGCGCTTCGATTTCAGCAGCGCACTGGCGCGTGGTACCTCGCCCATCGGCACGCAGGCGCTGGATTTCCCCGGCGGCCAGACGCATCTGCGCCTGAAACACCGGATCGGTGTGCAGCCCTGCAACGGCGGCGGCGCCCATCACACGACCCGCCTCCACATCGCTCTGCCAGTGCACACCGCACACCACCCGGCTCTGGCCAAAGGCGTAGCCGCGCGCCAGCAGGGCATCGGCACGCTCGGGCATCAGTTCGGTCAGCAGCAGCGCCCAACCCCAACCCAGCGCACTGTGGCCTGATGGGTAGGAACCATCCTTGACCAGGCGCGGCTCGTCCTGGGGCGAGCAAGTGCCTTCCTTGTTCACCACAAAGGGGCGTGTGCGTTTGTAGTGCTCCTTGGCGCCGTAGGTTGCCAGGCCTGCATCGACCAGCGTGCGGCGCAGCAGCGTGTAGAGGTGGGGCGTGGCTTCCATCGTGATGTCCAGCGCGGCACTGCAGGCGAACACCTCGGCGGCGGCCGGAAACTCCAGGCGCGCATCGCTGGCGGCCAACGCGCCGCGCGACGTGGCCAGCAAGGAGCGGGTGGCGCGGTAGGCCGCCTGGTCTGCCCCCAGCGCGGCCGAGCCAGCGGCGGGCGGGGGCGGCAGCAAGGCCAGGCTATTGGGCAGGGCCTTGCGGTCCAGATAGCCGTTGAGCATGCCCGTGCCGGGGCGGATCTCGCCGATCTGCTCAGGGGCCGTGGGCGGCACTGGGGAGCGGGACGGACCCGCGCAGGCCGAGAGCAGCACCAGCAAAGACGCGGCGGTCAGGCCACCGAGCGTACGAACAAAGGTCATGCAATGTCTCCTTGGAAATGTTTTACGGCAAACCCTGCCAGCACACAAGGCCGGCGCCAGCATAGAGCCGCACCCTCTCCCCCGGTGTTGCGGCAGTGACAGGGCCTCGGCGACAGGCGGCTGCCTTACCACCATGCAAAATGCTGCGCCGGTATCATTGCCGCCCGACTCCCTCTGCCTGGACGCCCGCCTGCGCGGTGTTCGTCCGCTCCTCCTCCCCCATGTCCTCTGGCCTGAACCTTGCGCAATTGCGCGCCGTGCATTACACCGAGGGCCCCTGCCTGGTGCTGGCGGGGGCAGGCTCGGGCAAAACGCGGGTGATTACGCACAAAATTGCGCACATGATCGAACGGGGCATGGCACCCAAGGCCATCGCCGCCATCACCTTCACCAACAAGGCCGCCGCCGAAATGCGTGAGCGTGCCAAGAGCCTGATCGGGCGCCCATCCAAGGACGTGCTGATCTGCACCTTCCACTCGCTGGGCGTGCGCTTAGTGCGCGAGGACGGCAAGCTGCTGGGCCTCAAACCCCAGTTCAGCATCATGGACAGCGACGACGTCACCAGCATCCTGAAAGACGCTGCCGGGGGCACCACCGACGCCGCCACTGCGCGCCAATGGCAATGGACCATCAGCCTGTGGAAGAACATGGGGCTCAATGGCGCGCAGGCGCTGGCCCAGGCCAAGGACGACCACGAGCGCAGCATTGCCGTGCTGATGCAGCGCTACGAAGAGCGTCTGACGGCCTACCAGAGCGTGGATTTTGATGACCTGATTGGCCTGCCGCTCAAGCTGCTGCGCGACTTTCCTGAGGTGCGCGAGAAGTGGCAGCGCCAACTCAGCCATGTGCTGGTAGACGAATACCAGGACACCAACGCCACGCAGTACGAGTTGCTGAAACTTCTGGTGGGCGAGCGCGGCCATTTCACCGCCGTGGGCGACGACGACCAAAGCATCTACGGCTGGCGCGGCGCCACGCTGGACAACCTGAAAAAACTGCCACTCGACTACCCCCAACTGCAGGTGGTGAAACTGGAGCAGAACTACCGCTCGACCAGCGCCATCCTGCGCGCGGCCAACAACGTTATCGGCCCGAACCCCAAGCTGTTCCCCAAAACGCTGTTCAGTGAACTGGGCGAGGGCGAACCGGTGCGCGTGGTCGATGCCGACAGCGAAGAGCACGAGGCCGACCGCGCCGTGGCGCGCATCCAGAGCCTGCGCGCCAGCGCCAACCCACCACCGGCGTGGAAGAGCTTTGCCATCCTCTACCGTGCCAACCACCAGGCCAAGCCATTCGAAAAGGCCCTGCGGCGCACCAACATTCCGTACAAGGTCTCGGGCGGCACCAGCTTTTTTGACCGGGCCGAAATCCGCGACCTGTGCGCCTGGTTTCGGCTGTGGATCAACCAGGACGACGACCCCGCTTTCCTGCGGGCGATTACGAGCCCCAAACGCGGCATAGGCCATACCACACTGGGGGCCTTGGGCCAATTCGCCACGCAGCACAAGCAAAGCATGTTCGCAGCCCTGTTCTCGCCCATGCTGCCCGCCGCCCTGCCGCGCCGCGCGCTCGATGGTCTGCACGAATTCGGCCGCTACGTGAACGACCTGGAATACCGGGCACGGCACACGCTGGGGCAGGATGCCGCCCGCGCCTTCCTGGCCGACTGGGTGAAAGAAATCGATTACGAGAAGCACCTGTACGACAGCGAAGACAGCGAAAAGGTCGCTGCTGCCCGCTGGACCAATGTGCTGGAGTTCTGCGACTGGATGGCTCAGCGCGCGGGTGGCCAGATCGACGACACGGCAGGCAGCGTGGTCGCCAGTGAATCCAAAAGCCTGCTGGAAGTGGCGCAGACCATTGCCCTGCTCTCCACCTTGTCGGACCGCGAGAAGGACCAGGACGTGGTCACGCTCTCGACCCTGCACGCCTCCAAGGGACTGGAGTGGCCGCACGTCATCCTCGTCGGCGTCACCGAGGGCATGCTGCCCTTCAAGCTCGACGACGACGGTGGCAAGCAACTCAAGGTCAGCGACGAGACACTCTCGCGCCTGCAGGAAGAGCGCCGCCTGATGTACGTGGGCATCACACGCGCCCAGCGCACGCTGGCGGTGAGCTGGCTCAAGCGGCGGAAAAAGGGCCGCGAAAGCGTTCCCGGCCAGGCCAGCCGCTTCATCAAGGAAATGGCACTGGATGAAAACACGGTCAAGGAAGATCCGCGCGAAAAACTGCGCGCGCTGCGTTCCGAGTTTGCCCAGCGAGCGACCGAGCAGGCGGCACTGAAAGCCGCTGAAACACCATGAAAATTCGTCGTCACTCCATCCCATGGGCACTGGCTTGTGCCGCGGCGTTTGCCTGGACTGCTGCCGGGCTGGCCGTGGCCCAGGGCAACGCGCCGACAGTGCCCCCCGCATGCCAGAGTGTCCATATGCAACCAGGGCAGCTCTACGGCCAGTGGTCGCTGTTGCTCTGGCCAGAGGACGGCACCCGCTCCAGC
>JAUYGP010000434.1 GCA_030690515.1 Giesbergeria sp. | reverse complement strand
CGCCGTTCAAGACGCCGTCACCCACCTTGTCGCCTGGTTTGGCATCCTTGACAAAGTAATACAGCGGCTGGCCCTTGAAAGCCCACTGGCGGGCCCCATCGGTGCGGGTGATGATGGTGTAGTCGCCCGTGGCTTTGGCAGAAGGCGCTGCCGCCAGGGGTGGCCAGTTCTGCGCGCACTGGGCGTAGCAGGCTGAAGTGCCGGCGTTGGTGCTGTCCTTGGCAAACGTGTACAGGGTATGCCCGTTCGGGCCAATCAGCATGCCATCGCTGGTGCGGGTAGGCATGTCAGGCGTCACTTTTGCCGATGACGAGGAACCGCCCGCGCATCCGGTCAGCAGGGCTGTGGCGAACAGGGATGCAATCAGGATATTTTTCATGCCAGTCTCCGAGATAAAAGGAGGTCACTTTAGGACTTATCGCTCTGGCATGCTGTCAGGCAAAACGCCGACATGTACCTGGCGCTTCGTCAGCGGTGGTGACTCTTCATGGCACGCTCGACCTCGCGCTTGCCTTCGCGGTCTTTGATGGTGTCGCGCTTGTCGTGCTCGGCCTTGCCCTTGGCCAGCGCGATTTCGCATTTCACCAGCCCATCTTTCCAGTGCAGATTCAAAGGCACCAGGGTGTAGCCTTTTTGCTCGACTTTGATGATCAGGTGTTTGATCTGCTCCTTGTGCAGCAGCAGCTTCTTGGTGCGTGCCGCCTCGGGACTGACGTGGGTTGAGGCCGTCTTGAGCGCGTTGATCTGGCAGCCGATCAGGTAGAGCTCTCCATCGCGGATCACCACGTAGCCATCAGTCAGTTGCACCTTGCCTTCGCGCAGCGCCTTCACTTCCCAGCCTTGCAGCACCATGCCCGCCTCATGGCGCTCTTCAAAGAAATAGTTGTAGGCCGCTTTTTTATTGTCGGCAATGCGGGAGGAGGTATCGGGTTTCTTGGCCATCGGAAATAGGGGCGACGGAAGCCGGGAGATTAAAGCCCTCCCTACAATTGCAACCATCGCGCAGCAGCGATTCTAGGCCGTCGTGCGATCCACGAGGTCTTCGCCCGTCTTTTTCCGTATCCAGCGCGCCTGCATGAAAACCGTCAACAAGTCTGTCCTGATCTGGTACAGCCCAGAAGAAATGTTCAACCTGGTTACAGGGGTGGATCAGTACCCGCTGTTTCTGCCGTGGTGCGATCGAGCGCGGGTGCTGGAGCAGCATGACGGCGGCATGTTGGCTGAGGTGGGTATCTCGCTCAGTGGAATTCGCCAGACCTTTGTAACGCGCAACCTGCATGATCCGGGGCGGCGTGTGCAGATGCAACTGGTCAAGGGCCCATTCTCGCGCCTCGACGGCGACTGGCATTTTCACAGCGTGGGGGACGGTAGCCAGCGTGCTTCGCGTGTTGAGTTGCAACTGAACTACGGTTTTGACAGCGCGCCCTTGGCCGCGCTGATAGGGCCAGTTTTTGACCGCATTGCCGGGAGCATGGTTGATGCGTTTGTTAAGCGTGCCGAGCAGGTTTATGGCTGATCCGTACGCCGCTGAGAGATTTTTGCAAATCACTGTCATCGCGTCCTCAGTGCGAGGCGAGCTGCAGGAATGCGTAGTGACCGTGCCGCACGGTGCCACCGTGGCCGATGCTTTGGCCGCTAGCAGCCAACAAGGCTTGGCGTCCTGGCCCGGTGCTGTGTGCGGGATCTGGGGGCGTGTGGTGGCACTGGACAGGGCCTTGCGTGCAGGCGATCGCGTGGAAATGTACCGCCCACTGACGGT
>JAUYGP010000430.1 GCA_030690515.1 Giesbergeria sp. | reverse complement strand
AACGACTTTGCGCCGAGGATAGTGCGGGTTCCCGTGTGAAAGTAGGTCATCGTCAGGCTCTTACAGCGCAGCAACGCCCCTCTCAGCAATGAGCGGGGCGTTCCTGTTTCTGCATAACAAATCCTTGCTTTTGCAGAATTGAGACGACCGCGCATGGCCGAGATCGGCGCATTATCCCAATGGGAAGCACGGTGTAGGTGCCGAGCCTTTGCCCGGGCGCAGCGCTACCTTGACAGCGTGCCGAGCGCTCCAGGATCGTAAATCGCACCATCCACAAACACCTTAAGCTCCTGGTGCTCAAACGGAGTCCAGGGCTCATCTCTTGTCAGTGGAGCGGTCACAATGACGGCGACCCTGTCGCTGGGCGACGTTTGGGTAGAGAAGTCCACATGCACATCTTCGTCGGACAGATGAGCGCTCGCAAAAGGGTGTCTACGTTCGATGAAGAACAAGCTGGTTGAGGCGTGAGCCCAAAGCGCTTGACCGTTGGAAAGCAGGAAGTTGAAGGTGCCATGCGGAGCAATGCGCGCAGCCAATTCACGCAGCGTGAGGGTCAGTTCGCTGATGCTGGGCACCTGGGCATGGGACTTCGCAAGCTCCTGCATGATCCAGCAGAATGCATGTTCACTGTCGGTCGCACCTACAGGGTGAAAACTGCCGTGCAGAGGGGGACGAAAGTCTTTCAAGTCGCCGTTGTGCGCAAATACCCAATACCGTCCCCAGAGTTCACGCACAAACGGGTGGCAATTTTGCAAGGCCACAGCGCCTTGCGTCGCCTTACGGATGTGCGAGATGACGTTGCAGCTGCGGATGGGGTAGCGGCGAATCAGGTCTGCCACCGGTGAATCAAGGGCTCGCTGGTGGTCGACAAAGTGCCGCACGCCCTTGTCTTCAAAGAATGCAATTCCCCAGCCATCACTGTGGTCCCCAGTGTGCCCGGCGCGCTGGGTAAACCCGGTAAAGCTGAACGTCACGTCGGTAGGCGTGTTGCAGTTCATTCCCAAAAGTTGACACATAGGGGTAGGTTGCGAGCGGGGTGGCAAAGGGAGTGCTAAGAGAGGCTCTCAACTACGCTCTAGCCAGAGCTTGCCACCAGTGGCCCAGTTCTCACGCTTCACGTCGGATATAAGGATGTCTACCGATTCGGGGGAGCCACCCAGCACTTCTACGGAAACGCGGGTGATTTCCTCGACGAGCTTTTTCTTCTGCTCGACGGTGCGGCCTTCCATCATTTCGATGTGGTATGTGGGCATGGGGCGTGTTCCTCGCGTAAAAAATTTGATCATAACGGTGCAGCTTTACCGCTGTCAGGCGGCGCTTGCGCAACCTGCCCACAGGAAGGACAGATACAGCGTTGGCCTCGCTCCTGCGGCGCCAGGGAGGCCAGTGCTGCAGGCGATACGCCGCCGTGCATGCACCAGCACTCAGCGGCGGGCTTGCCGTGCGCCATAGCGCACTGGTTGGGCTGGCTGCACAGAGGGCATTGGGTGGCGAACGGTGTTTGCGGCTGTGACATAGCCATCAGTGTAGGGGGCTGCCCATACAAAAGGCAACGGCGCCCAAGGGCGCCGCAGCATTAAGAATAAAAATAACCTTTAGCGCTTTATAGTAAAGCGCCAGTAGCTATAAATAAAATAGCATTTGAATGTCAGGCCACCGCCTTAACCTTCAGGCGCCAGGCGTGCAGCAGGGGCTCGGTGTAGCCACTGGGCTGTTCCAGACCCTTGAACACCAGTTCGCAAGCCGCCTTGTAAGCCATGCTGCTGTCGAAGTTGCCTGCCATGCGCTGGTACAGCGGATCGCCAGCATTTTGTTGATCCACCACGGTGGCCATGCGCTGGAAGGTTGCCTGGATACGGCCTTCGCTCACCACGTCGTGCAGTAGCCAGTTGGCCATGTGCTGGCTGCTGATGCGCAGCGTCGCACGGTCTTCCATGAGGCCGACGTTGTGGATGTCGGGCACCTTGGAGCAGCCCACGCCCTGGTCCACCCAGCGCACCACATAACCCAGAATGCCTTGCGCGTTGTTGTCGAGTTCCTGCTGGATTTCGGCGTCGCTCCAGTTCGGGCTGGCGGTGACGGGAATGGTGAGCAGGCCGGTCAGCAAGTCGTCGCGTGCGGCGTTGAAGTCGGTCTTTTCCATTTCAATCTGGATGTCGCTGACCTTCACCTGGTGGTAGTGCAGTGCGTGCAGCGTGGCACCCGTGGGGCTGGGCACCCAGGCGGTGTTGGCGCCGGCCTTGGGGTGGGCGATTTTCTGCTTGAGCATCTCTGCCATCAGGTCGGGCATGGCCCACATGCCCTTGCCGATCTGCGCCTTGCCGCGCAGGCCGCACGAGAGGCCGACCAGTACGTTGTTCTTTTCGTAGGCCTGGATCCACGCGCTGGTCTTCATGTCGCCCTTGCGGATCATGGGGCCGGCGTGCATGGCGGTGTGCATTTCATCGCCCGTGCGGTCGAGGAAGCCGGTGTTGATGAACGCCACACGGCTGCTAGCGGCAGCAATGCAGGCCTTGAGGTTGACGGAGGTGCGGCGTTCCTCGTCCATGATGCCCAGCTTGACGGTGCTGTCGGGCAGGCCCAGGAGTTGCTCCACGCGGCCGAACAGTTCGGCGGCAAAGCCCACTTCGGCCGGGCCATGCATCTTGGGCTTGACGATGTAGACACTGCCCTTGCGCGAATTGCGGATGCCATTCTTTCCATGGCCCTGCAGGTCGTGCAGGGCGATGGCCGTGGTCACCACGGCGTCCATGATGCCCTCGGGGATCTCGCGCTGCGTGCCCTGCGCATCGGTGTAAAGGATGGCCGGGTTGGTCATCAGGTGGCCCACGTTGCGCAGGAACATGAGTGAGCGACCATGCAGGCGCACTTCGCCGCCCTGCGGGGCTGTGTAGATGCGGTCGGCGTTCAGGCCACGGGTGAAGGTCTTGCCGCCCTTGGAGACCTGCTCGGTCAGCGTTGCCTGGATGATGCCCAGCCAGTTGCTGTAACCCAGCACCTTGTCCTCGGCATCCACTGCCGCCACCGAGTCCTCCAGGTCGAGAATGGTGGACAGGGCGGCTTCCAGCACCACATCGCTGACGCCAGCAGCATCCGACTTGCCAATGGGCGTGCTGCGGTTGATCTGGATGTCCAGGTGCAGGCCGTTGTGCTGCAGCAGTACCGACGTAGGCTGGGCCGCGTCGCCCTGGTAGCCCTTGAACTGTGCCGGGTCCTTCAGACCGGTGCTACCGCCCGCCAGTGTGACCACGAGCTTGCCGTTTTCCACGCTGTAGCCCGTGGCGTCCTTGTGTGAACCGCTGGCCAGGGGGGCCGACTGGTCAAGTACGTCGCGTGCAAAGGCAATCACCTTGGCGCCGCGCACGGGGTTGTAACCCTGGCCCTTCTCGGCGCCATCGGTCTCGGGGATGGCATCGGTGCCATACAGCGCGTCGTACAGGCTGCCCCAGCGGGCGTTGGCGGCATTGAGCGCGTAGCGGGCGTTCAGGATGGGCACCACCAGTTGCGGACCGGCCTGGATGGCCAGTTCGTCGTCCACATTGGCGGTGGTGCTCTGCACGTCCGCAGGCTGGGGGACGAGGTAGCCGATCTTTTCGAGAAAGCTGCGGTAGGCCACCATGTCCTTGATGGGGCCGGGGTTGGCCTTGTGCCAGGTATCCAGCTCGGTTTGCAGGCGGTCGCGCTCGGCCAGCAGGGCGATGTTGCGCGGCGCCAGGTCGGTCACGATGGCGTCGAAACCCTTCCAGAAGGCAGACTTGTCGATGCCGGTGCCGGGCAGCACCTGGTCTTCGATAAAGCGGTACAAGTTGGTGGCCACTTGCAGGCCGTGGACGGTGGTGCGGTCGGTCATGGGAAAGCCTTCTTGAAAGAAATGAAAACGGCGGCCCGCGCGAGACGAGGGCCCTATCAGCACTGTATTGCAAATATGAATCGGCATAAATAGTCAAAATAGCTCAAAACTAGTGACATATTTGCAAAAGTGGTAGTCGCCCGTATAGGCAGACCGGGGCGGTGGGCGCTACGCTGCGCGGCATTACTGCCTCTTTTTTGCCATGACGCACTCCACCGACAACATGCTTGCACCCCTGTCCCATGCCTTGCGGGCCACCCACAAGGACAAGATCGTGAGCGCCGCCGATGCGGTGCAACTGGTGCACGATGGAGACACCGTTGCCACGGGCGGTTTTGTGGGTATTGGCTTTGCCGAATCGATTGCCGTGGCGCTGGCACAGCGCTTCGAGGCCACGCAAACACCGCGCGACCTGACCCTGGTCTATGCTGCCGGGCAGGGCGATGGCAAGCACCGGGGCCTGAACCACCTGGGCGTGCCGGGTCTGCTGCGGCGTGTGATCGGTGGGCACTGGGGGCTGGTGCCGCGCATCCAGAAGTTGGCGGTAGAGAACCAGATCGAGGCCTGGAATTTGCCCCAGGGCGTGATCTCGCACCTGTTCCGCGACATTGCCGCGGGCAAGCCCGGCACACTGACGTCGGTGGGGCTGGACACCTTTGTCGACCCGCGCCTTGGGGGCGGCAAGCTCAATGCCCGCACGACCGAAGACCTGGTGCGGCTCATGCCGATTGACGGGAAAGACTACCTGTTCTACAAGGCCTTTCCTATCCATGTGGGCATCATCCGGGCCACCACGGCTGACCCCGACGGCAACCTCACCATGGAGCGCGAGGCCCTCACGCTCGAAGCCCTGGCCATTGCCATGGCCGCGCGCAACTCGGGCGGTGTGGTCATCGCACAGGTCGAACGCATTGCCGAGCGCGGCTCGCTCAACCCGCGGCAGGTCAAGGTGCCTGGCGTGCTGGTGGACGCGGTGGTGCTGGCCACCGAACCGGCACACCACCAGCAAACCTATGCCGAGCCCTACAGCCCGGCGTTCTCAGGCGAACTGCGCGTACCCCTGGACGGCCTGCAGCCCATGCCCTTGAGCGAGCGCAAGATCATTGCCCGCCGTGCCGCCCAAGAACTGCGCCCGCACCAGGTCGTGAACCTGGGCATTGGCATGCCTGAGGGCGTGGCCAGCGTGGCGGCTGAGGAGCACATCATCGACCTGGTCACGCTCACGGCCGAGCCCGGCGTGATCGGTGGTATCCCAGCCGGAGGGCTCAACTTTGGCGCGGCGGTGAACCCGCAAGCCATCATCGACCAGCCCAGCCAGTTCGACTTCTACGATGGCGGCGGGCTCGACATCGCCATCCTGGGCCTGGCCCAGGCGGACCAGCACGGCAACCTCAACGTGAGCAAGTTCGGCCCGCGCCTGGCGGGTGCAGGCGGCTTCATCAACATCAGCCAGAACGCCAAAACGGTGGTCTTTGTTGGCACCTTCACCGCAGGCGCGCTGCAGGTGCAGGCGGGCGATGGGCAACTGCGCATCGTGCACGAAGGGGGCTCTCGCAAGTTTGTGCGCGTCGTGGAGCACCGCACTTTCAGCGGCGCCGAGGCGCTCAGGCGCGGCCAGCGGGTGCTCTACGTGACCGAGCGCTGCGTGTTCCGCCTGGTCCCCGCGCTGGCGCCGGACGAAGGGGGCGCGCTGGAGCTGATCGAGCTGGCGCCTGGAGTGGACCTGGAGCGCGATGTTTTGGCCCATATGGCTTTTCACCCCCGCATCAGCCCCGACTTGCGGACCATGGATGCCGGCCTGTTCCAGCCCGCCCCGCTGGGCCTGCGTGAGCAGCTGCTCAGCCGCCCCCTGGCGCAGCGCTTTGCGCTAGATACGGAGCGCGCGTTGCTGCACATTGATTTTTCGGGCCTGCAGATTCGGGATGTTGCGGTCGTCGCTGCCATCGACCAGGAGGTGCGCAGGGTCCTGGCGGGGCAACCTGAGCGCGTGGGCGTGGTCGTCAACTACGACCACTTCACCATCGCCCCGGAGCTGGCCGATGCCTATACCGCCATGGTGCAGGGCCTGACGGACGGGTTCTATACCGGTGTCAAACGCTACGGCACCATGGGGTTTCTGAAGTCACGTTTGAAAAATGCTATTGAATAAATAGCTGCTAGCGATTATTGCATAAGCGTTAGAGGCCAATTTGACCAATATTTCACAGGCCCTGCATGCAATGGGCGCATGGCCCCTTCCGTAGGTGTTTATCTCCATAATCGGCGCCCATGGACAAACTCAAGGCCTTCGAGTCCTTTGTATCGGTTGCCACGCGCGGCAGCCTGACCGCTGCGGCGCGGGCCGAAGGCGTGGCGCCTGCCATCATGGGGCGCAGGCTGGACGCGCTGGAGGAGCACCTGGGCGTGAAGCTGTTGGTGCGCACCACGCGGCGCATCAGCCTCACGCACGAGGGAAGCGCCTTTCTGGAGGACTGCCAGCGCCTGCTGTCCGATGTAGCCAATGCCGAGGCCAGCGTGTCGGCCGGTGGCGTCAAGGCCAGCGGGCATTTGCGCGTCACCGCACCGGCCGGTTTTGGCCGCCGCCATGTGGCGCCCCTGGTGCCGCGCTTTCGGGCGCTGCACCCGGATGTCACCATCTCGCTGAACCTGAGCGACCGCGTGGTCGACCTGGCGGGCGAGGGTTTTGACTGCGCCGTGCGGGTGGGGGAC
>JAUYGP010000188.1 GCA_030690515.1 Giesbergeria sp. | reverse complement strand
GCTGGGTTTCAGCTTTTCGGGCCAGGGACAGAATGCCGCGCTGGCTTTCGTCACCTTGACCGACTGGGCCAAGCGTGCGGGCCCCGGCAGTTCGGCCGATGCGGTGGCCGGGCGTGCCTTTGGTGCGCTGTCGGGTATCCGCGATGCCTTCATCTTCCCGCTCAGCCCACCGCCCATTCCGGAACTGGGCACGGCCACGGGGTTCAGCTTCCGCCTGCAGGACCGGGCGGGCCTGGGTCATGATGCCCTGCTGGCGGCGCGCAACCAGATGCTCGGCATGGCGATGCAAAGCAAGGTGCTGGCCCAGGTGCGCCCCGACGGACTGGAAGACGCACCGCAACTGCAGCTAGACATCGACCGTGACAAGGCCAGCGCGCTGGGTGTGGGCTACGACGCCATCAACAACGCGATTTCCACCTCTCTGGGGTCGAGCTACGTGAATGATTTCCCGAACGCAGGCCGCCTGCAGCGCGTGATGGTGCAGGCCGATGCGCCCGCGCGCATGCAGCCCGAGGACCTGCTGCGCCTGACGGTGCCCAACGCCCAGGGCAAGGCCGTGCCCCTGTCAGCCTTTGCCACCACGCGCTGGATCACCGGCGCCATGCAGACCGTGCGCTACAACGGGTATCCATCGATGCGCATCAGCGGCGGCGCCGCGCCGGGGCAGAGCACGGGTGCGGCCATGGCCGAGATGGAACGCATTGCCGCCCAACTGCCGCCCGGGTTTGGCTACGAATGGACGGGCCAGTCGCGGGAGGAAAAGCTGGCCGGTTCACAGGCCCTGCTGGTCTATGCCTTCGCCATCCTGGCGGTGTTCCTGTGCCTGGCGGCGCTGTATGAGAGCTGGTCGATTCCCCTGGCCGTCATTCTGGTGGTTCCGCTGGGGGTGCTGGGCGTGCTGCTGGCCACGCTGCTGCGCGGCTATGCCAATGATGTGTACTTCCAGGTGGGGCTGGTGACCATCATCGGCCTGTCGGCCAAGAACGCCATCCTGATCATTGAATTTGCCAAGGACCTGCAGGCCCAGGGCAAGAGCGTGATCGAGTCCGCGTTGGCCGCTGCGCATCTGCGCTTTCGGCCCATCGTGATGACGTCGATGGCCTTCATGCTCGGCGTGCTGCCGCTGGCCCTGTCCACGGGCGCAGGCTCGGCCAGCCAGCGCGCCATCGGCACGGGCGTCATCGGCGGCATGATCACCGGCACCGTGTTGGCCGTGTTCTTTGTGCCCGTGTTCTTTGTGCTGGTGCGCGGCCTGTTCAAGGGCAGCGTGCGGCAGCAGCAATTCGATGCAGAGCATGCACACCAGACAGGGGCGGGAGACCACCATGCGTAAGACACAAGCCAACCCATTTCCCCGGCGCAGCAGTACGTGGTGCGGCGCACTGGTGGCCATAGCGCTGGCGGGTTGTACTTCGATGGCCCCGGTGTACGAACGCCCTGCCGCGCCTGTAGCGACGCAATGGCCCACCTTCGGTGCCCACAACCCGCAGGCGTCTGCCACGGCTGCCGCCGATCTGCCCTGGCAGGACTTCGTGACGGATACCCGCCTGCGTGCCCTGATCGACAAGGCCCTGGCCGACAACCGCGACCTGCGTGTGGCCGCCCTGTCCATAGAGCAGGCCCGTGCGCAGTACCAAATTCGCAGCGCCGACCAGACGCCCACCATCAACCTGGCCGCCACCGGTAACCGCCAGCCTGCATCGGGCGGCGGCATCAGCAGCACCTACACCGCAGGGCTGGCGCTGGCCTCCTGGGAGATTGATTTTTTTGGCCGCATCGCCAGCCTCAAGGACGCCGCGCTGGCGCAGTATCTCTCCAGTGAAGAGGCGCGCCGTGCGGTACAGACCAGCCTGATTGCGTCCGTGGCCAATGTCTGGTTGAGCCTGCAGACCAACGAGGCGCTGCTGGTGCTGGCGCAGGACACCCTGGCCACCCGTGACGATTCTCTGCGCCTGATCCGACTGCGGTTTGACCAGGGCGTGGCCTCTGCGCTGGATTTGCGCCAGGCCGAATCGCTGGTGGCCGCAGCGCGCGTGGCTCTCGCACAGCAGCAGCGTCTGAGGGCGCTGGATGTGAACGCGCTGACGCT
>JAUYGP010000414.1 GCA_030690515.1 Giesbergeria sp. | reverse complement strand
TGTCGTTGAGGTTCTTCTTCCAGTTGAACGATGGCGAGCAGTTGTACGACAGCAGCTTGCCAGGGCAGGCACCCAGCACAGCCTGGGCGAACTCACGGGCGAAACCGATATCGGGCACGCCGGTTTCGCACCACACCAGATCGGCGTAGGGAGCGTAAGCCACACCACGGCTGATGGACTGCTCCAGACCGTTCTTGACGCGGTAGAAGCCTTCTTGCGTGCGCTCGCCGGTCAGGAATGGCTTGTCGTTGGCGTCGTGATCAGAGGTGATCAGGTTGGCGGCTTCTGCGTCGGTACGGGCCAGGATGAGCGTGGGAACACCCATCACGTCAGCGGCAAAACGGGCCGAGATCAGTTTCTCGCAGGCTTCTTTCGTTGGCACAAGCACCTTGCCACCCATGTGGCCACACTTCTTCACAGCCGCCAGCTGGTCTTCAAAGTGCACGCCGGCAGCGCCAGAGGCAATCATGTTCTTCATCAGCTCGAAGGCATTGAGCACGCCGCCGAAACCGGCTTCTGCATCAGCCACGATAGGCAGGAAATAGTCGATGAATTCCTGGTCGCCAGGATTGATGCCACGGCTCCACTGGATCTCGTCTGCACGCGTGAAGGGGTTGTTGATGCGGCGCACCATGGTGGGCACCTAGTCATAGGCGTACAGCGACTGGTCGAGGTACATGGTTTAGGACGTGTTGCCGTCAGCAGCCACTTGCCAGCCTGACAGATACACAGCTTCCAGACCCGCCTTTGCCTGCTGCATGGCTTGGCCCGCAGAGATTGCGCCGAAAGCGTTGACGTAGCCCTTCTTCGACCCGCCATTGACCTTTTCCCACAGCTTCTCGGCACCGCGCTGGGCCAGCGTGTGCTGTGGCTGCAGGCTACCGCGCAGGCGCACAACGTCGGCAGCGGTGTAGCCGCGCTTGACACCCTTCCAACGGGGGTTTTGCGCCCAGTCTTTTTCCAGGGCAGCAATTTGCTGTTCGCGGCTCAGTTGTTGGGTCAGGGATTGGGGCATGTGATTACTCCGTCGGTTGATTGAAATCTATCGGTACAGCAAGCGCTGCGCATGGGTGTACTTTAAGTCTTCTATAAGACTTGCGCAACATCTTATGTCTTATAGAAGACATAAATTTTTCCATTGAGAATCAATGACTTGCATTTCAAATTTCGTTTTGTGAAAATTATTTTCTCAGATTGAGAAAATTTGCGGCACAGCAGCAAAGCCATATTTCATATGGAGAAAATCATAGATCGCAATGCAAAATTCTTCGAGGCAAGCGCCATTCTCCGGGCTAGGAGGCTGTCGGACTTGGAGCGTCAAAAGCGAAAATCGGCCCCAGCGAGGACAGTTTTTGCCGGATTTACAGCCCCATAGCCCGGCTATGGGGCAAAAAGACGGTGGAAAATGGACCGCTGCGGCCGATTTGCAGCCGACGATTTCCAAGTCCGACAGGCTCCTCAGGCTCGCAAATCAGGGATGATGCGCGTCTGCCCACCCTGCACGAGCGCACCTTGACTTCCACACCCAGTCGCCCTACCGCCTATGGCTATCTGGCATTGAGCATGACCCTGGTGGGTTGCTACGTGGCGCTATCCAAACCCCTGGCTGCTGTATTACCCGTGTTTTTACTGGCTTGGCTGCGGTTCGGCATCGGCGCCGTGGCGATGTTGCATTGGCTGCGTAAGCCGCCCGAAGAAGCGCCACTGGATGCACGCACACGCTGGCTGTTGTTTGTCGAGTCGTTCCTGGGAAACTTTTTGTTTACGGTGTGCATGATCACCGGGGTCAAATGGGCGGGGGCTGTGACCGCAGGCGTCATTCTGGCGGCCATTCCAGCGGCGATTGCCGTCATGAGTTGGTTTTTTCTGAACGAACGCGTCACACAGCGCACCTGGCTGGCAATCGCTTGTGCCATTCTTGGCATCGCTCTCTTCTCACTCTCAAAACAAGAGCACCTACCGATTGCTGCACAAGCCTTTGAGGCCAAAAATACCCAAATAATGATCTGGATGGGTCAGTTGCTTTTGCTGGTTGCTGTGGTGTGCGAAGCAGCCTACTCGGTGATCGGAAAAAAACTCACGGGCACGCTGGGACCCAAGCGCATTTCGTCTCTCATCAATCTATGGGGTTTTGCGCTGTCCACCCCGCTGGGGCTATACGCCGCACGGGATTTCGACTTTGCGTCCGTGCACTGGAACATCTGGGTGCTCCTGGTTTTCTATGCGCTGGCAGCCTGCATCTGGACCGTCTGGCTATGGATGACGGGGCTCAAGACCGTACCTGCGGCGCAGGGCGGTATTTTCACGGTCTTCCTTCCCGTCAGTTCGACCCTGGTGGGTGTTTTGTGGCTGGGTGAGACGCTGCACGCGCTGCAGTGGCTGGCCTGCGGGATTGCATTGGCTGGAGTGCTGTTGGCCACCCTGCCGTCCCGGCTGGCGTGGCGAATTCGATCAGTGCAATGAGGTGGCGCTGACCACGATGCCGTCGGCGTCGGCGTACAACCAATCTCCGGGGCGCACCGCCACACCCTGAAGCTGCACCACACCATCACGCTGGCCTTCGTTGCGTTTTTCCGTAGGCAGAGGCATCAGCGCCAGCGCACGCACACCGACCGATGCTGCCCGGAGTTCGGCTGCATCCCGCACGCAACCATCCACCACGATACCGGCCCAGCCATTGCGCACAGCAGCGGCAGCCAGGTTTCCACCCACCAGGGCGCGCCGCAGCGAGCCCCCTCCATCCACCACCAGCACGCCGCCGTTGCCGGGGCTATCGAGCGCAGCCTTGACCAGGGAATTGTCTTCAAAGCATTTGACGGTCGTGACGAGACCAGCAAAAGCGGCCAGCCCCCCAAAGCTGGGGAAAACCGGTGGCAACACCCGAAACGCGCCACTGTCATCGCCCTTGTGGGCATCACACAAATCGCAGGTACTGAAGGCGGTAAGGAGGGTCATAGAGCGTCAGAAACGTGTATTTCACCAATAAAGTCAAGCATAGCGCTTGCGCAGCGCGGGCAGTCGCCACCACGCCACCATGCCAAGACGAAAAGGCTTTGGCAGCGGGTATTTGGCTTAATTGCAAGGGCTGGATTTGTGGCAGCCTGCGGGGCGCTGGTCTACGGGAAACGGGCAGCGATTCACTTCGAAGGGTGACATCGCCAGCAAGGTCGTCACGGCACTCGACACCATGGTGATGGCCCAGAACACAAAGAATGCAATCGTGTACACACCCTCGCGCGACAGCGTGATGGATTGACCGAACCAGTGGAGGTCCTGTGGATCAACGAAGGCAAAAACCAGCACTTCGAGTACGCCCGCCATCAGAAAGGCGGGCCAGGCAATCCACATCAGGCGTTGGGTCCACATCGTGCAGTTCTCCTTGTCAGATCGGGTAGAGCGTTGTTCCAGCATTCGGCACATTCAACGCGGCAGGCTGTTCTGCGGAGTGGCCGCATGGTTGCGCCCCTTCATGGCAGGCACCAGGTTTTTTTCAGACGACTCCAGCGTCTGGTTGATATTGATTCCACGCTGGTAATAATCTTCCGAAATCACTGGATCGGGC
>JAUYGP010000407.1 GCA_030690515.1 Giesbergeria sp. | reverse complement strand
GGCCGGTGCCAGCAGGCGCAACTTGCTGCGCTGTGTGTGCAGGGCGGCCTGCTCGGCGCGCAGGCGTTCCACCTCGGCCTGGCTACCAGCCAAGGCGGCGTTGGCGGCGCGCAGATCTTGCTGGCGGGCGCTGGCGATCTCTTCGCTGGTGGCGCGCACGGCCAGCAGCTCGGCGTAGCGTGTAGCCTGGGCTTGTGCGTGCTGCTGGCGGGTCTGTGCGTCTTTCAGGGCAGCGCGCGCGCGCTGCACGGCGGCGGCCTGGGCGCGCTGGCGCTCGTCCAGATCGACCGCATCCATTTCGCCCAGCACTTGTCCGGCGGTGACGCGCTCACCCACTTCGACCGACAGACGCAGCACGCGGCCCGCCACGGTGGGGCCGACGTGGTAGGTGGTACGTGCCTCCACCGTGCCAATGCCGAACAGGGAAGGCGTGATGGCCTGCTGCCGGGCCGTGGTCACAGTGACCGCGACCGGGGCGAGCGGCCCTGAGCGCAGCACGACATAAACAAACAAGGCCAAAAGCGGCACCACCACGGCCAAGAGGGCCAGGGTGCGGCGTTGCAGGGGAAGTCGACTCATGGTGTGCTCCGGATTCCGCGTTGGTAAATGGCATAAACGCGCGGGGCATCGCGGCGGATGCGCTCGACGTCGCCGGACAGCATCGACTGCATGACCAGGCCCTGAATGGTGCCGATGAACAGAGTGGCTGCGGCCTCAGCGTCCAGATCGGGATCGATTTCACCCTCCGCCTTGCCCTGCGCGAACAATTGCTGCAGGCGCTCGCCATAGCGTCCCAGTAACGTGCGCACCATGCGCCGCGGCAGACTGTCGCCGGTGCGCTGGAGTTCGCCAAACATCATGCGCGGCACGCCGGGGTGCTCGGCGATGAACCCGGTGTGCGCCAGAAACATGGCCTCCAAGGCGGCCATGGGCGTGGGGGCATCCTGTGCGGCCCGTTCCACACGGGCCAGCAACTGCTCGGCAACCCACTCCATCACGGCTTGCAGGATGGCGTCTTTCGAGGGGAAGTGCCGGAACAGCGCGCCTTGCGTCAGATGCATGTGGCTGGCGATGGCGCTGGTGGTGATATCACTGGGATTCTGGGTGGCGGCCAGTTGCACGACCGCCTCTACGGTGGCAGCGCGGCGCTCGTCCGCAGGCAGGGGTTTGGCACGGGTGGACAAGGGCGAAGCCTCCATGAGTGAGTAATCAATTACTATCTTATGAGATGTGGGGCCTATCGGCAAGGTTTTCGGGAAATCCCTGCGAAGGCCAGGGCCAGGCATCTGTAGTCTTGGCGGTGGCCGTAGTTTTTTGGCGGAAGGAGTCGCCGCCTCTTAGGAGCCTGTCGGACTTGGAAATCGTCGGCTGCAAATCGGCCGCAGCGGTCCATTTTTTACCGTCTTTTTGCCCCATAGCCGGGCTATGGGGCTGCAAATCCGGCAAAAACTGTCCTCGCCGGGGCCAATTCTCGCTTTCGACGCTCCAAGTCCGACAGACTCCTAGAATGGGTTGGGATCGTGAACGCGTTCTGGTTGATCCCATGGCGTCGAATCGTTCGTTCTAGGCCTTTCAGCGGGCCCAGTCAAAGCGGAATGGAGTCTTTCAAGGGGCCGAATCAACAGCGGTGGGGCATTGCGGGTAGCGTGTCTGTCCGAGATTCTTCGAAAGGCAACAACATGGGTCTGGGCGCCCGCTGTAAAGCGGGGATCAATAGTCTGATGGGCGCTGATCCGCACATGCGTATCCGCATGTCGATGGCAGCTGTGGCGTCATTCCTGATGTTGGGCTGCGCTGCCCTGGTGAATCTGTTGGCACTTGCCGGGCTGGCGCGCCAGGATTTGGTGCGCTGGTGGACCGCTGTGACTTTGGTGGTGTTGTGTGTGGTGCTGGGGTTGATCCGCAGCGGATGGTCACAGCGCCTGCGAGACCCTGCGCTGACGCAGTTCCAGATTCGCTATGCCCTGGCGTGTAATGCAGTCGGCTATGTCATCCTGGGCGAGGCGCGGGGCATCACGCCGGTCATCCTGTCATTGATTTTGATGTTTGGCATCTTTGGCATGTCGATTCGGCAGATGACCATCAACATGGTGTTCGCGCTGGTGAGTTTTGGCACGGCGATCGCAGTGGTGTTCTGGCTGGGCCTGGCGGGCAACCCATTGGTCGAGATCGCCTACGCAGTGATGATTTTTCTGGTGCTGGTCGGAAGCACGTTCATCGCCATCCGCATGCAACACATCCGGCGCCACCTGACGCAGCAAAAGCGGGCCCTGACCGTGGCGCTGGAACAAATCGGCCACCTGGCGACGCACGATGAACTGACCGGCCTGATCAACCGCCGCCGGATGGCCGAGCTGATGGAGGCCGAGCGCCAGCGCTGCCAGCGCGGACGCCGCCCTCTGGTGCTGGCGCTGCTGGACCTGGACCATTTCAAGTTGGTCAATGACCAGCATGGCCACGCCGCAGGCGACGAAGTGCTGCGTTCGTTTGCGGCCTGTGTGCAAGGCGTCTTGCGCAACACCGACGTGCTGGCGCGTTGGGGTGGCGAGGAGTTCATGCTGATACTGCACGACACCGACGCACGCGGCGCAGCCCAACTGCTGGAGCGGGTGCGCGCCAGCGTGGAGGGCATGGAGATCGACGCAGGAGGGAGCCTGCTCCGTGTCACCGTTTCCATCGGGCAGGCGTTGGGTGTGCCGGGAGAGCCGGTGGAATGCACCCTGGAGCGCGCTGACCAGGCCCTTTACCGCGCCAAGGAAAGCGGGCGCAACCGGGTGGTGCACCACGGCGAAGCGCATGAGGAAACAGCGCAAGCCGTGGTGGGGCAGTGGCCCTACATATAAAATATGGCTTAAGCGCTTATAGATAAACAGCTATAAGCTATCAAAATAGTAGTATTTCAGCGAATTCGCGGTGCGGCCTGCATCTGCTCTGGGGTTGTGAACCAGGCAGCGCTTTCACCCATCCGACCCCGTGCCTGGGCGAGTTCGTGTCGGGCAACGCTGCGCAAATGAACTTCGTCCGGTCCATCCATCAGATGCAGCGCGCGGCCCCAGCTCCAGAACTGCGCCAGCGGGGTATCGGGCGAGAGGCCCATGGCGCCAAAGACCTGCATGGCGCGGTCCACCACACGGGTTTGTAAGCGTGCCGCCACCACCTTGATCGCCGCGACCTGGGCACGTGTGGCCGCTAGGTCTGCGGCATCACCCTCGTCGAGCAGCCAGGCCGTGTGCAGCACCAACAGGCGTGCCTGGTTGATCTCGATGCGTGACTCGGCTAGCCAGTCTTGCACGTTGGAAAATTCAGACTCATAACGCCCAAACATCTGGCGCTCCAGCGTGCGCTCGGCGGCCAGTTGTAGTGCCAGCTCACATTGGCCGATAGCGCGCATGCAGTGGTGCACGCGGCCAGGACCCAGGCGTGCCTGCGCCATCGCGAAGCCCGCGCCCCATTCGCCCAACAGCGATTCCTGCGGGACACGCACGCTCTGCAGCAGGATCTCGCAGTGTCCCTCGGGTGCATGGTGGTGCAGCACCGGAATGTTGCGCAGCACCTGCACGCCCGGGGCGTCCAGCGGTACCAGCACCATGCTGTGGCGGCGGTGGGTGTTGCTGGCGCCGTCTGCGCCCTCTTCGGCGTTACGGCACATCACGATCAGCAGCTTGCAGTGCGGGTGTGCGGCGCCGGTGATGAACCACTTGCGGCCGCTCACCACCAGGGCATCGCCGTCACGGCGCACGGTGGTCTGCAGGTTGGTGGGGTCAGACGACGCGACATCGGGCTCGCTCATCGCAAAGGCCGAACGCATGTCGCCATGGAGCAGGGGAAGCAGCCATTGGGCGCGCTGCCCATCTGTGGCGAAAAGATGGAGCAATTCCATGTTGCCGGTGTCGGGCGCGCTGCAGTTAAAAACCTCAGGCGCCCACGGGAGGCGGCCCATGCTCTCGGCGAGGGGCGCATAGTCCAGGTTGGACAGGCGGGTGCCGGGGTCTTCTGGGCGCAGACCGGGCAGGAACAGGTTCCACAGCCCTTCCTCGCGCGCCAGCGTCTTCAAGTCGCCAAGAAAGGGCGGTGGAAAAACGCCGTCTTGTACAGAGCGCTGCCAGGCTGCGTTGTGGGGCAGCAGGTAGCGCAGCACAAAAGCGTCAAGGCGCTGGCGCAGTTCCCGAGCGTGGGGTGAGAGGGCGAAGTCCATGCCGCATTGTGGGTGGCGGCACTAGCGCCGTCACAACGCAGGCGACAGCCGGTTTTCGCGCGCCAGAACAGGAATGCACAGCAGCACGGCCAGCAGCGCCGCCGCCCCCATGTTGTGTGCCAGGGCCACTCCCAGTGGCAGACCCAGGGTCACCAGCGCCACTCCGAGCGCAATCTGCACGGCGAGCAAGGCCAGAAGCAGCAGCGCGACAATGCGCAGCCCACCACGCCAGGCCAATGCCGCCAGTGGCAGCAAAAAAGCCACCACCATGAGCCCGCCAGCGCGGTGCAGCGCATGCACCCAGGCCCCTGCCGGGTGGGTGGGCAATGCAGCACTGGTCTGTGGCTCCAGCCACGGGTTGAAGGCATCCCAGGTGCCCGCACCCAGGTCGCAGCCTGTGAGGCCGGTGCAGCTCAGTCCGGCTTGTCCGGCGCTGACCATCCCGCCCAGCGCCACCTGCGCGAGCAATAGCGCAGCGCCCCACCAAGCCCAACGCGCCAGGTGCGACGGCGCGTTGCCGGGTGCGGGGCGTGTACCGCCGCCCGCCAGCGCCATGTGCACGCTCAAGGCGAACATGGCAAATCCACCGAGCAAATTGCCCAGGGTGACCGCAGGAATGCGGGCGTGGGCCGTCCAGCGCCCGAGCACCGCCAGGAACAGCGCCAACGCCAGCAGGCCCAGGGCCAGCCGTCCCTGGGGCCACAACACGGGCTTTGAAGCCAGAGCCGCCATCACCATTACCAGGACGAGCAGCAGCGCCGTCGAGGCAATGACCCGGTGCGCAAGCCGTGCATTGGCGGTACCGGGGTCGGTTTGCAGGGGTGGCTCGCCCAGTTGCTGCGCACGCAGTTGTTGCCCGTAGCACTGCGGCCAGGGCTCGCAGCCCAGACCGGCTTTGGACAGGCGAATGTAGGCACTCAGGCTGGTGATGGCCAGCACCAGTACCGCACAGATCCAGGCCATGCGCCGCAGCAACAGACGCCGGCGATCCGTCGGATCTGCCGCTGAGGGGATATCGGAGGAGGGTATGTGGGGGGAAACCATGATGAAACGACACAAAAAGACACTGTGCGGAGGGAGCGCGCCAGCGCATAAGAAGGAGGCCGCCCCGGGGGTAAACCTGGAGGCGTGTGAAAAATCACGACTTAAAACACCCAGTCCATCAAAAAATAAGTGTTTACCCTTATTTCAGGGTCCTTAACTATTGATCGAAATCATGTTTAACTCGAAGTAGTCGACCGAAAATGTCAGGTACTGTCCGCTTTACCAAGGAGAAGACATGAGCCAGCACGACGATGAGAACGAAAAAGTTCCCCTTATGCAGCAGCTATTAGACAACCCGTTTCTATTGCTGTTTCTGGGTGTGATGATCCCCATGATCGTATATTCGCTATGGGGCGTCATCGATATTCTGACCATTCCGGTGGCCAAATAAGGGAGTACCGCACATGAGCGCCATTCTTCCCCCCTCAGAGCGGCTGTGGTGGAAACACCCGCTGGACCGTCTCGAAGCCGTCTGGATCGTCATCGCCTTCATCTGGTGCATGGTCATGTTCTTCATGATGGTGTTCTGGCACGTCTACGGTAAGCAAAACCTTGCGACCGAGACCTACAAGACCACTCCCGACAAGTTCACCGTCGCCACCCAGGCTATGGTGGACAAGTACACCGTTCGTACGGAAACCGACCAGAACATTCCCGTGGTGCACCCGCCCGAAGGCAGCGACATCTACCTGATTGGTCGCCTGTGGAACTGGTGGCCAATTCTGGAGCTGGAGAAAAACAAATCCTATAAGTTGCACCTGACTTCGATGGACTACAACCACGGCTTCTCGCTGCAGCCCACCAATATCAACATTCAGGTGGTACCAGGATATGAGCATGTGATCAAAGTCACGCCCAACGAGTCCGGCACTTTTTCCATCATCTGCAACGAATTCTGCGGTATCAACCACCACACCATGGTGGGCCGCATGTACGTGAAGTAGCAGGAGCACTGACATGACTGCAACCACTTACCGTACCTGCCCCCGCTCGGGCCTGCAATTCGAATCCCAAGCTGAAAAGCTGATGGTCGCCAACGCTGTAGCCGCCGTAGTGGCGCTGCTGGTAGGCGGCCTTCTGGCCATTGGCGTGGTGTTGACCCGTTGGCCCGCCGTGCACTGGCTGGCGGCCGACACTTTCTACATGGTGCTCACCGCCCACGGCATCGACATGCTGATCTTCTGGATCATCTTCTTCGAGGTCGCCGTTCTGTATTTCGCCTCGTCCACGCTGTTGCGATGTCGCATTGCCACACCCAAGATCGCTTGGGCGGGTTTTGCGCTGATGCTGATCGGCGCGGTAATGAACAACCTCACGGTGTTCCAGGGCGGCTCCAGCGTCATGATGACGTCCTACGTTCCCATGATGGCGTCTTCCTGGTTCTACCTGGGTCTCATCCTGTTCGCCGTGGGTGCCCTGGTTGCCTGCTTTGTGTTCTTTGGCACCCTGGTCGTCGCCAAGCGCGAAAAGACCTACGAAGGCTCGGTGCCCCTGGTGACCTTTGGCGCCATCACGGCCGCCATCATTGCGGTGTTTACCATCGTGTCGGGTGCCATCATCCTGATCCCCACCTACTTGATGGCCCTCGGCTTTATCAATGAGGTCGATCCGCTGATCTACCGCACCATCTGGTGGGCTTTCGGTCACTCGTCGCAGCAGATCAACGTGGCAGCGCACATCTCGATCTGGTATGCCGTGGCAGCCATTGCTTTCGGTGCCAAGCCCATGTCCGAGCGCGTCAGTCGTGGCGCCTTCCTGCTGTACATCCTGTTTCTGCAGCTCGCCAGTGCCCACCACCTGTTGGCCGACCCCGGCATCAGCACCGAGTGGAAAGTGGTGAACACCAGCTACTTCATGTACTTCGCCGTGTTGGCTTCGATGATCCATGCGCTGTCCATTCCGGGTGCCATGGAAGTGGCACAGCGTGCCAAGGGTTACAACAAGGGCCTGTTCGAATGGCTGCGCAAGGCGCCCTGGGGTAATCCAGCTTTCTCGGGTGTGTTCATCTCGCTCGTGGGCTTCGGTTTCCTGGGTGGTATCTCCGGCGTGATGATGGGTACGGAACAGCTCAACTTGCTGATCCACAACACCATCTACGTGCCAGGCCACTTTCACGCCACTGTGGTGATCGGCACCACGCTGACCTTCATGGCTTTGACATACTTCCTGATTCCTGTGCTGTTCCGTCGCGAGATGATCTCGCCTGGTCTGGCCAAGATCCAGCCGTACCTCTTCGGCTTCTCGATGTATTTCTTCTGCCTGGTGATGATGGGCGCTGGTACGCTGGGCGTTTCCCGTCGCCACTGGGACATGGCCTTCAGTGGCGCGGCGCTGGCCTATGAGTGGCCTGGTGCAGCGTATCTGATGATGGGTCTGGTGGGCATCGGGGGTATGGCAGCCATCGTGGGCGGCGGTATCTATATCTACGTCACGGTGGGCTCTATCTTGTGGGGCAAAAAGCTCGATGCTGGCGTCGTGAGCGCTAAGTTCACCCCAGTGGGTCGCGCTGCACCTACGGCGGCGGCACAAACCTATGGCTCGGCAGGTTTCGTGGCTCCTGGCACTTTTGTGCTGGCCATGTTCTTCCTCGTGTCCTTCGTGCTCTACTACTTCATCAACTGGAAGTACCTGGGTCAGCTCTGGGGTCTGAGCTAAGCGGGATACTGCGCCATGCACACCACCACGCTCCATCCCGCCGGGCGCAGTGCAGCGCAGTTGACGCGCGACGTCATCTCGCTGTTCAAACTGCGCATCGGTGTGCTGATTATGATTACGGCGCTCGTGGGCATGGCGGTCTCGCCAGGCCCAGCACCCAGCCTAGTGCAGGTGCTTGTGCTCGCGTTGTCGGTGCTGATCGCGTCGGCCAGTGCGGGGGCGTTCAACCAGTATGTTGAACACGAGAGTGATCGCCTGATGGCGCGCACGCGCAAGCGTGCGTTTGCCACCGGGGCGCTGCCCCACCACCCTGCCTGGCTGGCCCTCATGGCCGTGCTGCTGGCGGGGGCTGTGGTCGCGGCCTGGCTGGTGCTCAATGCAGCAGCAGCGCTGTATGTTTTTCTGGGCGCCTTTTTCTATGGGGTGGTCTACACCCTGTGGCTCAAGCGGCGCACGGCGCTCAATATCGTGATCGGGGGTCTGGCCGGCAGCTTTGCTGTACTGGCCGGGGCCGCCGCTATCGATCCGAACCTCGGCCCGCTGCCCGTGCTGCTGGCTTTGGTGCTGTTCCTCTGGACGCCGCCGCATTTCTGGAGCCTGGCGATTGCCAACAAAACCGACTATGCCGACGCGGGTGTGCCCATGCTACCGGTCGTCGTGGGCACCGAGCGAGCTGCGCGCATCGTCCTGGGTAGCACGGTGGCATTGTTCGTGGCTTCGCTGTTGCCCCTGGGGTTTGGCGCCGGCCCGGTGTACGCCGTGGGCGCTCTGGTTGGGGGCCTGCACTTCGTGCACAAGTCGTGGCTGCTGGTACGCCAGCCCAGCCGCTCCACTGCCATGGGTTCGTTCTTCGCCTCGCTGATCCAGCTCAGTTTGCTGCTGGTGGCGGCGTGCATCGACGCTTTCATGCGTTAGGGCCGGGAAACCGGGTTTTCATGCGCGCCACAGAACGTCTTTCAAGACTGCCTGGGGCGGTGCTGTGTCTGGCCCTGGTTCTGTTGGCGCCTGCCGTCGTGCAGGCGTCCTCCCACGGATCTGACCTGGGGTTGGATCGGGAACAGGCCCTGCGCACCAGCCAGGCCGCGTTGGGCCGCGAAATCGCTGACCATGCCCTGCTGGACCGCGAGGGGCGGCCGGTTCGTCTTTCTTCCTACCGGGGCAAACCGCTGCTGGTAAGTTTCATTTACACGGGGTGCTTTCAAGTGTGCCCCACCACTACGCGCTCACTGCAGGAGACGGTCGAGGGTCTGCAAAAAACCTTTGGCACCAACCAGTTCAATGTGGTGAGCATTGGCTTCAACCAGCCCGATGACTCGCCCCAGGCTCTCAAGGCATTTGCGGCCCAATACCAAATCAACCAGCCTAGCTGGGAATTTTTGAGCCCGTCCATGGCCACCGTGGGGTTGTTGGCGCGTGATTTCGGTTTTGTCTATGAATCCACACCTGCGGGTTTCGACCATGTGCTGCAGGTGTCGTTGGTCGACGCTCAAGGGCGCATCGTGCGACAGGTCTACGGTGAGAGCATTCGACCGGGTGATATCGGAGAACCCCTGAAACTGCTGCTCAACGGCACGCCGGTAGAGCCTTCTCTGGCGCTGGACAGTCTGATAGATCGTGTGCGGATCCTGTGCACGGTTTACGACCCTAAAACGGGCCAGTACCGGGTTGACTACACCTTGCCTATTCAGATTGCAGGGGGCATCACTTTCCTGATCGCCATGCTGGTGTTCTTTCTCAACGAATGGCGCTCTGCACGGCGCATCGCCCGCACCAAGGAGGCGCGCCGCGCCTGACGCCCGCCAGTTTTCATGCCCTTGCCTGGTTCAGCCTTCGCTTCCGAAGGATCCCCTGTTTCGCTGACGCTTCCGCCGGACACCCGCAGTGCGGCCCTTTATCGGGCTGTGGAGCATGCTTTTGACGCACCGTTTGGCGCCGCGCTGAACCCGCTTAAGCATCTTGGTGCACTGGGTTTTCTGTTTTTCTGGCTGCTTGTCATCACAGGTGTGGTGCTTTATGTCGTGCTTGATACCTCGGTGGAGGGCGCGTATAGATCCATCAACGATCTGGCCCAGGTGCCCTGGATGCTGGGCGTCATGCTGCGCGGCGTGCACCGTTACGCCGCCGATGGGTTTGTGATTGTCATGTTCGCCCACCTCCTGCGGGAATGGATGTTGGGCCGGTTCAAGGGTTTCCGCCGCGTACCTTGGTTAACGGGCGTGCCCCTGGTGGCGCTGGCCTTCGTCAGCGCGATTGGTGGTTTCTGGCTGAACTGGGATCGGCTGGGCCAGTTTTCTGCCGTGTCCACGGCGGAATGGCTCGATACTTTGCCGTTCCTGGCCTCTCCCCTGGCCCGCAATTTTCTGGGCGGGGTCAGCCTGAACGCCCGGTTGTTCACGCTATTTGTCTTCGTGCACCTGGGCGTGCCGCTGCTGATGGTGTTTGCCCTGTGGTTTCATATCCAGCGGATCAGCCTGGCCCGGGTCTTTCCGCCACGCGCACTGGCCTGGGGCACGCTGGCCATGCTGTTGCTGCTCGCCCTGGTGCTGCCGGTGCGCAGCCAAGGGCCGGCCGACCTGATGTCGGTGCCTGCTTCGCTGTCGCTGGACTGGTTTCTGCTGTTCATCCACCCACTGATCGAAGCCACTTCGGCCCCAGCGGTGTGGGCGTTGCTGGTCATAGTATTTGCCGGGTTGCTTCTGCTGCCCTTCACGCCGGTGCGCCCCGAACCCGTGGCCGTGGTGAATCCCGACCACTGCAGCGGCTGCAGCCGCTGCTTTGAGGACTGCCCCTATTCGGCCATCACCATGGTGCCCCACCCCAACGGGCGACGCGGCATGCAACTGGCCGAGGTGCGTCCCGACCTGTGCGCCAGTTGTGGCATTTGTGTAGGGTCATGCCCGTCCTCCACGCCGTTTCGCAGTACCGAGGTGCTGCTCACCGGCATCGACATGCCGCAGTGGCCCATCGACGCCTTGCGTGAGCACCTGCTGCAGGGTCTGGCATCCATGCCGGGGCCACGCAAGCTGGTTGTGTTTGGCTGTGATCAGGGCGTGCGCAGCCGTCTGGGTGCCCCGGACGTGCTGCACCTGGGTATGGTGTGTGCGGGCATGCTGCCCCCTTCCTTTATTGAATATGCTCTGCGCGGTGGCGCCGATGGCGTGCTCGTCAACGGTTGTCGTGAGGGGGGCTGCGAATTTCGTTTGGGCCAGCGCTGGACGCAGCAGCGCCTGACCGGCGAACGTGAGCCGCATCTGCGCGGCTCGGTTCCGGCAGAGCGCTGGCGTGTCGTCTGGACTGACCCGGGCGACGAAGGTCAACTTGTTACCGCACTGGATGAAATGCGCGCGCGCTGCGCGCCCGGAGCAATCCCCCCATCTTTGGAGAAAACCCCATGAACCGAGCCCTCAACTGGACAGGACAAGCCCTGCTGTATGGCAGCTTTGCCCTGGTGGTTGGCGTCTTCTCGCGCTGGCCCAGCTACCATCCCGTCGCTCCGAATGAGGCGCAGATCAAGGTCAGCTTTATCCACCACGGAGCGCGCATTGCCGAATGTCGCCCCTATACCGCCGAGGAACTGGGCAAGCTGGCACCGAACATGCGCGCCCCCATGAAATGCGAGCGCGAGCGCTCACCGGTGCGCATTGAGGTTGAAATCGATGGCGTATCCGTCTTTGCGCATACGGCCATACCGTCGGGCTTCTCGCGCGACGGAGCCTCCACTGTGTACCAGCGGCTGAATGTCCCCGCGGGCGAACACCGTATCACCGTGCGCATGAAGGACAACATGAAGTCGTCCGACTTTTCGTATGTGCATGATTCAACCGTCACGCTCCAGCCAGCGCAGGTCATGGTGATTGACTTCAATCCGGACAAAGGGGAGATCGTCCTGCTATGAGTGCGTTGCCCTCTCACATGCTAGGTGTGCATGCTGGCGCGGTGCGCCCGCTGCCCGCGGCCATGCCCGGGCTGGACTATGAACTGACAGTACCGCAGGACGCACGGCGTGCGCTGGCGCGCGGATGGCTCTGGCTGGGCCTTTTGGCGCTGGTGGGTTCTGGACTCTTTTCCGTTTTGCTGGTGCTCTCGCGCACACCTTATGTCAACCAGTGGCTGCCCGCGGCCAACTTCTTCCAGGTCTCGCTGGTGTTGCACGTCGATCTGTCGGTGCTGGTGTGGTTTGTGGCGCAGGGGGGCATGCTCTGGAGCATCCACGGCACGCAGCGTGGCGTACGCTGGGGCTGGCTGGCGCTGGGGGTGGCCGCGGTCGGCACGCTGGCCATGACGCTCGCTCCCTTCCTGGATCGGGGCGAACCCGTCATGGCCAACTACATTCCCGTACTGGAGTCGCCCCTGTTTCTGGGCGGGCTGGTAGTGTTTGGTGTGGGTACGGCCCTGCTGGTGCTGCGCAGTTTGCTGGCAGCGCCCCGGCTGGGTCTTGAATATGACGGTCGCGGCGCGCTGGATTTTGGCCTGAGCAGCGCAGCCATCGCTACCGCTGTGGGTCTGTTGGCCTTTGGCTGGTCCTACGCCGTGCTGCCGACCGCGTTGCATGGCAAAGCCTATTACGAAATCCTGTTCTGGGGCGGCGGCCATGCGTTGCAGTTCACCTGGACCCTGCTCATGCTGGTCGGTTGGCTCTGGCTGGCCAGCGCCTGCGGTGCTCGTGTACCGCTGAGCCCGCGCGTGGTGGTGCTCATGTTCGCTCTGGCCCTGGTGGGCGTCTTCATCACGCCCTATGCCTACCTGGCGCATGACATCACCTCGGTGGAGCACCGCAACCTGCTCACCTGGGCCATGCGCGCAGGGGGAGGGCCGGCCATCGTACCGGTCGGCCTGGCCGTGGTCTATGCCATCGCCACGACGCGGCTGGAAAACGACACCATGCGCCCGCTGCGTGCTGCGCTGCTGGCATCGGTGTTGCTGTTTGCAGCCGGTGGGGTGATTGGCATCTTTATCCAGGGGAGCAATGTACGCATTCCCGCGCACTACCACGGTTGCATCGTGGGCGTGACGCTGGCACTGATGGGTGTGGTCTACAAGACGCTGCCCGCACTGGGCTACCAGGCGCCCCAGGGCCGCCTGGCCACCTACCAGCCTTGGTTGTACGGCGCCGGTCAGCTGATGCATATCATCGGCCTCGTCTGGTCTGGTGGCTACGGTGTGCAGCGCAAGGTGGCGGGCGCCGAGCAGGTGCTGCGCAGCACGGCTGAAGTGGCCGGCATGGGCCTGATGGGCCTGGGAGGACTGATTGCCATCATCGGCGGACTGCTGTTCGTGGTGGTGGTGGCCCGGGCCATGAGACATACGCCCGCTGCTGCGGGCTCCAACGAGACGATACGATGATCAAACAATTTCAGGCCTTGCTGCAGTGGGTCTTCTTGCGCGTCGAGGGTTTGTTCAACGCCGCCTTTGGCGACCGCATCAACCCCTTCTACCACCTGGGGGCCATCACCTTCTTCCTGTTCTGGGTGGTCGGCGCCAGTGGCTTGTACCTGTACATCTTTTTCGAAACCGGACTGTCCGTCGCGTATTCCTCGGTGGTGCACTTGACCGAGAACCAGTGGTTCGCCGGCGGCATCATGCGCAGCGTGCACCGTTATGCGTCTGACGCCATGGTGCTGACCATGGTGTTGCACATGCTGCGCTATTTCGCCTTCAATCTGTACCACGGCTTTCGCTGGTTCTCGTGGGTCACCGGGGTGATGCTGATCTGGATGGTTTACGCCACGGGGATCAACGGCTACATGCTGCCCTGGGACCAGCTGGCACAGTACGTCACCGTGACCAGCTTCGAGTGGCTCGACTGGCTGCCCAGCTTTGGCGGCACGTTGATGCGCAACTTCATCTACTCCTCCGCCGTGGGCGACCGATTCTTCACCTTGCTGTCGTTTATGCACCTGGGCCTGCCCCTGGTGGTGCTGATGGTGATGTGGATCCATGTGCAGCGCGTGCCCAAGGCGCGCACCACGCCGCCGCGGCCCATCGTCATCGGGCTGGTGCTGACCATGCTGGTGCTGTCGCTGGTGTGGCCCGTGCACAGCCAGGGCGGGATCAGCAACCTGGCCCGGGCCGTGGTGAGTGTCGAGCTGGACTGGTTCTACCTGGCGATCTTCCCGTTGCTGACCGAATGGCCGCTGGGCCGGGTCTGGGCGTTGGTGGTGGGCGGTTCGCTGGTGCTGGCGCTGCTACCCTGGTGGCCGCCACGCTTTCGCCGGGGAGTGCAAACGAGCCACCAGGTGGTGGTGCGCGGCGTCGATGGTGCGAGCACGGAATTCAGCGTGCGCGAGGGCGAAACCATTCTGGATGCCGGGCTGCGCGAAGGACTGGCTTTGCCTTATGAATGCCGCAACGGCGGCTGTGGACTGTGCCTGTGCAGCGTGGAGCATGGCAACATCGAACATCGACCCTACCAGCGCAGCGCGCTGCCCGATGCGCAAAAGGCCCAGGGTAAGGCGCTGATGTGCTGCGCCGTTCCCAGCAATGACGTCGTCATCGACGTTGAGGGCTTCACCGGCGCCGCCGCCCAGGCGGCCGAAGTGCACACCGCCACTGTGGCGCACATGGAGCACCTGGCCGACGATGTGATGCGCGTACTACTGCAACTGCCGGGCGGTAAAACTCTGGACTTTGCGGCGGGCCAGTACATCGATATCCTGCTTGATGACAGCCAGCGCCGCGCTTTCTCGTTTGCCAACCGTCCCCAGGCAAGCAGCCAGATTGAGTTGCATATCCGCCTGGTGGCGGGTGGGCGCTTCACTACCCATGTGTTTGAGCAGATGCAGGTGGGAGACGCGCTGCGTTTTGAGGGTCCACGCGGCAGCTTCACGCTGCGCGAAAGCACGCACCCCATTTTGTTTGTGGCCGGTGCCACCGGTTTTGCGCCGATCAAGAGCATTGTGGAAGACGCCTTTGAGCGGGGTGTGCAGCGCCCTATGCGCCTGTACTGGGGCGTGCGCCAGCGCAAGGACCTGTACCTGCTGGCGCTGTGCGAGCAGTGGGCACGCGACCACTCCAACTTCACCGTGGTGCCCGTCGTGTCTGAGCCTACAGAGGGCGACGGCTGGACGGGACGCACGGGCCTGGTGCATGAGGCCATGTTGGCCGACTTTGCCGATCTCAGCGGTAACGAGGTCTACCTGTGCGGCTCCGTGAAGATGGTGGAAACTGCCGTCCCGGCCTTCATCGCCCAGGGCCTGGGTGAGGATGCCTGCTTTTCGGACGCATTTCTGATGGCGGCTCCGGCGCAGGCTCCAGTGCAGCCGCAGCCGTAAGCAGCCCAAAAGAAACCGCCCGGCCCCGTGAAGGTGCCGGGCGGTCTATTATTGCGCCGTCAAAGGCCGAGGGACTCGTACAGCGCGTCCATGCGCGCCGTCACCTCAGCATCCATGGCGATGGTGCTTCCCCATTCGCGCTGCGTTTCGCCCGGCCACTTGTTCGTAGCGTCCATGCCCATCTTGCTGCCCAGGCCGCTGACGGGTGAGGCGAAGTCGAGGTAGTCGATGGGGGTGTGCTCAATCAGCATCGTGTCGCGTGCCGGGTCCATGCGCGTCGTCATGGCCCAGACGACTTCCTTCCAATCGCGCACGTCCACGTCTTCATCCACCACCACGATGAACTTGGTGTACATGAACTGGCGCAAATGGCTCCAAACACCCATCATCACGCGCCGTGCGTGGCCGGGGTAGGCCTTCTTGATGCGCACCAGTGCCATGCGATAGCTGCAGCCCTCGGGCGGCAGGTAGAAATCGATGATCTCCGGGAACTGGCGCTGCAAGAGCGGAATGAACAGTTCGTTGAGCGCCATGCCGAGCACAGCCGGTTCGTCCGGGGGCTTGCCGGTGTAGGTCGAGTGGTAGAGCGCGTCGCGGCGCAGCGTGATGCGGTCCACGGTGAATACGGGGAATTCGGCGCGTTCGTTGTAGTAACCGGTGTGGTCGCCGTACGGTCCTTCGAGCGCGTGCTGCCAGCCGCTGGCGTGTGCGGCATCGGCGTAAATGTGGCCTTCGAGCACGATTTCGGCATGCGCTGGTACCGAGAGCGGCACGCCCAGCGCTTTGGCCACCTCAGTGCGCGCACCGCGCAGCAGGCCAGCGAATTGGTATTCGGAGAGGCTGTCGGGCACGGGCGTCACGGCACCCAGGATGGTCGCCGGGTCGGCGCCAATGGCGACGGCCACCGGGTAAGGCTCGCCGGGGCGCAGGCGGCAATGCTCGGCAAAATCGAGCGCCCCGCCGCGGTGCGCCAGCCAGCGCATGATGAGCTGGTTGCGCGACAGCACCTGCTGGCGGTAAATGCCCAGGTTCTGCCGCGCCTTGTGCGGCCCGCGCGTAATAACCAGCCCCCAGGTGATGAGCGGTGCCACGTCGCCGGGCCAGCAGTGCTGGATGGGCAGGCGCGCAAGGTCCACGTCCTGCCCCTCCCACACCAGTTCCTGGCAGGGTGGGCTGCTGCGCTCTTTGGGCGCCATGTTCCACAGGGTCTTGAGTAGGCTGCTCATGCCCACCATTTCCTTGAAACCCTTGGGCGCCTCGGGCTCCTTGAGCGACGCCAGCAACTCGCCAAAGGGGCGCAGCCCGGCAATGCTGTCCACCCCCATGGCGCGGGCCACGCGCTCGGGCGTGCCGAACAGGTTGGCTAGTACGGGCATGGTGTGGCCCGTGGGGTTTTCAAACAGCAGGGCTGGGCCACCAGCACGCAGCACACGGTCGCACAGGGCGGTCATTTCCAGGTGTGGAGACACCGGCTCGGCAACGCGGCGCAGGTCGCCGGTGTGTTCAAGCTGGGCAAGGAAGCTGCGGAGGTCGTGCGTAGGCATGGGTGGATTTTCAGGTGAAATCGGGCTCTTGCGCTGGTGTGGATTGCGGCGCCAGCTACTCTTTTTGATTCATCGCAGAGTAACCCGATGAAGGGGGCGTCCGACCACGGTTGTCATAATCAACGGCTCTTGCCCGGCGCGGTTGGGCAGGCCGTGGGATATACAAGACCCTGTGGCCATTGTTGAAGGAGCATAGTGACTGAACGTTTGAGAGCCGACACGGCGGTGGGTCCCCTGTTGTGGCGATTGTCCACGCTGCTGCTGGGGGCGGCAATGTTGGTGCTGGGCTTGGGCCTGCTGTTTTCTGTGCTGGGCCTGCGCGCGGGTATGGAGCAGTTCTCCAGCGTCACCCTGGGGTTGGTCACTTCGGCCTATTTTGTCGGTTTTGTGGCGGGCACCTTCGCCTGCCCGGTGGTCATCCGCAGGGTGGGGCACATTCGGGCTTTTGCCGCCATGGCGTCGCTGGCCTCCACGATGCCGATCCTGCATGCCTTCTGGATCGATCCCTGGTTCTGGGGATTTCTGCGCCTGGTCACCGGGATGTGTATGGTGGGCCTGTTCATCACGATCGAGAGCTGGCTCAACACCCTGGCACCCAATGCGCTGCGCGGGCGCCTGTTTGCGGTGTACATGGCCATCAATTTCGTTGCCATGGCACTGGGCCAGTGGCTTGTACTGGTGGGCGGCGGGCTGGGTTTTGCGCCGTTTGCCCTGGTGTCGGTGATGTTCTCGTTCGCGCTGCTGCCCATCACCATGACCGAGGTGGACGAACCGGCCCCGGTGGAGGCTCCCCGGTTCAGCCTGCGCGGCCTGTACAACGTTTCGCCCATGGGCATGGCGGCCGCACTGGCCTCGGGCCTGTTGACGGGCGCGTTCTATGGCATGAGTGCGGCGTTCGGCAAGTCTGTGGGCTTCTCCGACGCCGGGGTGGCCACTTTCATGGCGACAGCGATTCTGGGGGGCGCTGCCCTGCAGTGGCCCGTAGGCCATTTCTCGGACACCCATGACCGGCGCGTGGTGCTGCTGTGGGTCTGTGTGCTGGGTGCGCTCGTGAGCGCCGTGGGGTATCTTCTGGCCGAAAACGCGGTGGACGCGTTGCTGCCATTGGCGCTGCTGTTTGGCGGGTTGATCTTCTCCATCTACGGCCTGTGCGTGGCGCACGTGAATGATGTGATCGATTCCTCGCGGTTGGTGGAATTTACGGGTGGCCTGCTGCTCATCCACGGGGTGGGGGCGGCGGTCGGGCCCATTCTGGCGGGCGCGGTGATGGACGTGGCGGGGCCGTCGAGCCTGATGCTGTTCTATGCTGCCGTGCTGGCCGCGCTGGCGCTGTATTCATTCCTGCGCCTCAAGGCCGCGGCGCCGGTGCCGACCGAGCAGAAGGCGGATTTTGTGGCCATGGGCGCTGGCTCGCAGGCCGTGCTGCAGATGGACCCCCGGGGCCCGGCCGAGGACGGCGGTGCAGGCCCAGGCCCGGAGCCCGAAGCACGGCCCCCGAGCGGACCCTGATCCAGGCGCCTGGTCAGGCGGCAGGAGCCGTCAGGCCTTCCCAGCGTTTGCTCAATGGGTGGTCTATGCCCAGCAAATCCAGTGCGCGCGCCACGCTGGCGTCCACGATGTCGGCCACGCTTTGGGGGTGCAAGTAGAACGCGGGTACGGGCGGGCAGACGATGGCGCCCATCTCGGTCACGCTGACCATGTTGCGCAAATGGCCCAGGTGCAGCGGTGTCTCGCGCGCCATCAGCACCAGGCGGCGGCGCTCTTTGAGCACCACGTCGGCGGCGCGGGTGAGCAGGTTGTCCGACAGGCTGTGCGCCACCGAGGCCAGCGTGCGCATGGAGCAGGGCGCCACCACCATGCCCGCGCATTGAAACGAGCCGCTGGCAATGCTGGCGCCCACGTTGCGGGCGTCGTGCGCCTGGTGTGCGAGCGCTTCGACAGCAGGACGTTCCAGGCCCAGCTCGTGGCGCAGCGTGCGCCAGCCAGCGTCGGACACCACCAAGTGCGACTCAGTGCCAGGGCATTCGCGCAGCACCTGCAGTAGGCGCACCCCATAGATGGCGCCGCTGGCGCCCGAGATGCCGACGATGATGCGCTGGGGCGCCACGGCGGGGGCGGCGGTCGTGTTCATGCAACGCGCAAGGCAGAAGCGTCGGTTGCTGGGAGGGCTGCCGGGCCGCCGAGCGGATGCGCCAGCAGGTCGGCCTTCACCTGCTCCAGCACCGTGCTGGCCTGTGCGGGGTCAAAGTCTTCATGGCGGCGCTTTTTTACGCCGGATTGCTGCAACTGGTAATGCCGGTCGGCGGTGATGCCATGGCGCGTGAGGCAGCCTTGCACGCAGTTGAGTGGGCAGCCGTCCAGCGCAATGATGGGGCGGCCCGAGCGTGCGGTGCGCACGAGGCTGGCCACGTCGCCGCCGACACCGGCAATGCACGACATCTCGGCCACACCCGCGCGGTCCAGGCGCAGTGCGACGTGGTTGGCCAGCTGCGCGGCGCTGGAGCAACCCGAGCAGGAATACACCAGGGGACGCGGATCGGTGGTACTGCTCATGGCTGGGCACCGGGATAGAGTGGGTCGGCAGCGCGCGCGCCGGGGCGCAGCTTCGCC